>JACCUU010000241.1 GCA_013811645.1 Actinomycetota bacterium
GAGTCCGCGTACCGGCCGAGCCGGAACCGCGCCCAGTGCACGAGCCACCAGGCGCTCGCAAGCCCCCGCTCGTCCTCGAGCCGTTCGAGCTCCGGCAGTGCGCGCTCTGCGGTCGCTTCGAGCTCGAGCATCGAAAACTCGGCGTCGGTCTGCGCACGAAGGTTGAGCAGGCCGAGCTGGGCGCGCAGCTCCACCGCGCGGGCATCCTCGTGCTGGGCGGACGCGATGACCTCCGACAGCGTTGCCCGCGCAGGTTCGAGGCGGCCGGATCCGGCGAGAGCGCGTCCGAGCTCGAGTCGGAGCACCCGGCCGAAGGGGTCGTCGACGGGCACGAGCT
Source organism: Actinomycetota bacterium (assembly GCA_013811645.1). Taxonomy (GTDB): domain Bacteria; phylum Actinomycetota; class Thermoleophilia; order Gaiellales; family Gaiellaceae; genus GMQP-bins7. The sequence goes on from JACCUU010000241.1 coordinate 338, forward strand.
CACAGGCGCGCTCGAGGAGCTTGGCCGCCGCGCGATCGTCGCCCAGATCGACCGCATGGCGTCCACCTGCCGCCAACAGCTCGGCGCCCCTCGCTGCGATCTCCGTGGTCTTCTCGTCCCTGAAGCCGAGCTCGAGTCGATAACCCGTGGCATCGGCCAGGTGATACCCGACGATCTCGACCGGCCCGCTCGGATCCCGCGCGAGATAGTCGGCCAGACGGAGGTGGAGATCCGCCCGCGTCTCCTTGGGAGTCTCCGCGTACGCGGCTTCGCGGACGAGCGCGTGTGCGAACGAGAACGCCTCGCCACCCGGATCATCGGCGCGAGACGGTCGAATGAGCTGGCGCCGGGCAAGCAAGAGCAAGTTCGTGCTGACCTCATCGTGCGTGTCCGCCGGCAGCAACTCGACGAGGGCCGAGTGGCGAAACTCCCGTCCTTCGACGGCAGCGACCTGGAGCACCCTTCGCTCGGCTGCCGCGAGACGGTCGATCCGTGCCGCGAGCAACGCCTGAATCGTCGGCGGGATGACGAGCTCCGCTCCCCTCTCCGCGCCGCTGTTCAGCGCCAGCAGCTGCTCGAGAAAAAAGGGGTTCCCGTCCGCCGCGTCGACGATTCGGCGGAGGTCGTCGCCGGCCAGCTCACGCTCGGGACTCAGATGCTCCGCGAGGACGACCGACTCATCGTCGGCGAGAGGCGTCAGGACGGCGAGAACCGCGTTCGTTCGCGGCGTCGACCACGCCGGACGTTCCTCGAGCAGCTCGGGTCGCGTCAGGCAAAGGATGACAATCGGCGCGTCGCTCGAGAAGCTCGTTATGTGCTCGAGCACGTCGAGCAATGTCTCCTCGGCCCAGTGGATGTCGTCGACGACGAGGACGACTGGCCGCTCGCGCGCAAGCGTCTCAAAGAGCCGTCGAAACGCCCAGGACGTCTCCTCGCCGGAACCGCTGCCTGCGTCCGCTCCGAACGCGCCCGCGACGCCGTCCGCGATCGCTTCTCGTCGCTCGTCGCCCACCACCAATTCCAGCACAGCCGCGCGCGCATCCGCGCCGAGGACAGGCTGGAGCGCCTCCTTGAGAGGCAGGAACGTGATGCCCTCGCCGTACGGGGCGCAACGCCCGATCAGCACGCAGACCGAGTCGCCGAGCGGGGCGAGGAACTCGCGCGCCAGTCGTGACTTCCCGACGCCTGCCGCTCCCACGACGGTCGCGAGGACGCACTCGGCGTTCCCGGTGGCGCGACGGAGCGCGTCCTCCAAGACGGCAAGCTCGTGTCGACGCCCGACGAGCGGTACGACATCCAGCCGTTCGTACGGAGAGACGTTCGGGAGCACGCGAAGCAGTCGAAACGCCGCAACCGGCTCAGCCTTCCCCCTGAGGACGAGCGGCTCCAACTCCTCGACCTCGATCGCGTCCCCGCCGAGGATCCGAGTCCGCGCTCCGATCAGGATCTCCCCGGCTCGGGCGGTCTGCTCGAGTCGGGCGGCGACGTTCGTCGTGTCGCTCGAGGCTGTGAGGCCCTCTCCACCGTCCCCGGATACGAGCACCTCGCCGGTCGACACGCCCGTCCGCACGCCGAGCCGAATTCCGAGGTTCCGCTCGAAATCGTCGTTCAAGAGCTCCAGGCGCTCTCGGATCTCCGCAGCCGCGCGGAGCGCCCGGAGCGCGTCGTCCTCCCGGGCGGTGGGAACGCCGAAGACCGCAACGACCGCGTCGCCGATGAACTTCTCCACCCGCCCCCCGTGGCGCTCGACCACCTCGCGAACGACGTCGAAGTAGCGTCGAAGGACACGCCCGAGCACCTCCGCGTCGAGCCTCTCGCCAAGGCTCGTGGAACCGGCGATGTCGGAGAAGAGCACCGTCACCGTCTTGCGGAGCTGCACGCGCGGAGTCTACGAAGACCGCTCTATTGCTCGGGCAGCTGGTCAGGCTCTACGATGAGCGCGACGAGCGACAACTCTCCTGGAGGTGTGCATGTCCGAGAAGATGTGGGGCTCCGAGCCGTTCTGGGGGCTCGGGTACGAGTGGGACCCGGACTGGTTCTACACCGACCGGCAGAAGGAGCTGCGCTCGCTCCTGATCGAGCTCTGCGAGAAGGAGCTCCGCGCGAACGCGAAGCGCTCCGACGACGAGCTGCTCTACCCGCGCCGGAACCTCGAGTTGCTCGGAGAGCACGGCTTCCTCGCGCTCACGGTGCCCGAGGAGTACGGCGGGCTCGGCGAGAACCACGTCGCGTACGGGATGGTCTGCGAGACGATCGCCCGCTACGGCTGCGCGTCGACGGCGATGTGTTACGTGATGCACATCGGAGCGGTGAACACGATCATGCTCCGCCCCACGCCCGAGCTGATCGACAAGT
>JACCUU010000251.1 GCA_013811645.1 Actinomycetota bacterium
GCGTCTCCCGCCGGATCGAAGAGGATGAGCGACCCGAGGACGAACATGACCCCTCCGGCGACGGTGAGCGCCCCGTGTGTGGGCACGAAAGCCTCGGCGACGAAGAACGCCGCAGCGAGAATCATCAGGAACAGCCCGGCGAGGGAGACAGGCAGCACCTGCAGCCCGTAGAGACCGAGGATCAACGAGATCGCGCCCACCGTGCCTGGGAAGATCAGCCCGGGGTTCCAGAGCTCGACGACGATTCCGATCAGCCCGATCGAGAGCATCAGCGTGATCAAGTTCGGATCGACGAGGAGGTCGCGCGCACGTTGCCAGAAGCTCATCTCGACGTCCTCGATCTCCGCTCCGGCGGTCTTCAGGACAAGCCCCTTGGGAACCGTTTTCGTCCCGTCGATCTTGGCCAGGAGGGCAGGGACCGTCGGCGCGATGACGTCTACGAGGCCGATCTCCTCCGCTTCACGGGCGCCGTAGTTCGACGCCTTCGTGACCATCTGACGCGCTGCCGCAACGTTGCGGTCGTGCTCACGCGCCAGCTCGCCCACGTACGCCGCGGCGTCGTTGATGACCTTCCGGCGCAGGTCTTCGGAGATGTCCTCGCCACCGAGTGAGATCGGGGTGGAGGAGCCGATGTTGGTCTGTGGCGCCATCGCGGCGATGTCGGCGGCCATAGCGATCACGGCCCCGGCCGAGTCCGCGCTCGAGCCGGGCGGCGAGACGTAGAGGATCACCGGAACCGTGGACGCGAGAAAGCGCTTGACGATTCCGCGCATCGAGGAAGAGAGCCCGCCCGGTGTGTCGAGGACGACGACCACGGCGTTCAGGTCCTCGTCCTCGGCACGGTCGATCGCGTCCTCGAGGTACTCCTGCGTGACCGGGTTGATGTCGTTGTCCAGGTGAACCGCCAGCACCTTCGGGCGGGCGTCCTGGCCGAACGCGATCGCCGGCACGAGAAGCGCGAGCATGAGGAGGGAGACAAGAAGTCCCCGCATAGAGCGGATCCGCACCGGTGTAAGGATTCTATCAACGGAGGGTTTCCCGCCCTTGCCCGCGAAGGGCATCCGCGCCACCCTGGAAACCCCATGCGCCTCTTCCTCGTCATCCTCGCCGTCCTCGGCTGTTCGGCAGTCGTCGCGCCGGCGGCACTCGGGGCGAGTCCCGACGCGGTGATGACGGTCGAACTCATAACGGACGAGCAGCGAGACGTTGCCGGGAAAGAGACTCGGCGCTTCACGCTCGCAGGCATTCACTGGCGCGGGCCGGGCCGGGTCGCGTTTCGGACGCGCTCGCTCGAAGGGCACTGGAGCACGTGGCGGCCGGCAGCGCCGGAAGACGAGGACGGACCGGATCCGGGCTCGACAGAGCTACGAGCGCGTGCGGGCTGGCGTATCGGCAACCCGTGGTGGGTTGGCCCGTCGGATCGAATCGAGGTGCGCACGAGAGGCCGGGTCGGTCGCGTGCGCGCCCATCTGGTGCGGAGCACGGAGACACGCGTGCCCTTCCGCACTCCGGCTGTGACGACTACGCCACCGATCATCCCGCGGCTTTCTTGGGGTGCCGACGAGTCGATTCGCCGGGCTCCCCCCGTCTTCGCCGACCAAGTCCGTTTCTCGGTCGTCCATCACACCGCGGGCCGGAACGACTACTCCCGTGGCGAGGCGGCCGCGATCGTGAAGGGAATCCAGCTCTACCACGTGCAGGGAAACGGCTGGAACGACATCGGCTACAACTTTCTGGTCGACCGCTTCGGGGCGATCTACGAGGGCCGCTTTGGAGGCTTCGAGCGGAACGTCGTGGGCGCGCACGCGCAAGGATTCAACACGGAGTCGGTCGGAATCGCGCTTCTCGGGACGTACGGGAGCACGGCTCCCTCTCCTGCTGCGCAGGACGCGATCGCCGCGCTCGTGTCCTGGCGGCTCGATCTCGCGCACGTCGATCCCACCGCGGCGCTCACGTTCGTCTCAGGTGGGAGCGACCGCTTTCCGACCGGCGTGCCGGTGCTCTTGCGAGGGGTGTCGGGGCACAGGGACACGGGCTTCACGGAGTGCCCGGGGAACCAGCTGTACGGACGCCTCAACAGCCTCGCGGTGGCGGCGGCCCAGATCGGTGGGCCGAAGATCTACGAGCCACGCGTCGAATCGGGCGAAGGCCTCGTCCGCTTCCGGGCGAGGCTCTCGTCGAGCCAGCCCTGGGTGGTTGCCGTCGCGGATGCAGGAAAGGTCGAGGTTGCGCGTGGCACCGGGACGGGCACGACGGTCGACTGGACTTGGGATTCGATCCTCGCCCCGGCAGGCCGCTACACGTGGACGATCAGGAGCGGTTCCGCGCGGCCGGCAACTGGCCCGCTTCGAGTACGTGGCGTGAGCGTGCCTCTTGCAATCCAGGCGCTCGCAACCACGCCAGAGGCGATCACGCCGAACGGTGACGGGCAATGGGACGCCGCCGCCGTGAGCTATCGGCTGACGGTTGCCGCGAACGTCACCGTGGAGGTCGTGGACGCTGTCGGAGTCACGGTCTCAACAGCTGTCGATCGCGTTTGGACGCGTCCCGGGAAGCACACGGCCACCGTCGACGGCGTGAATCTCCCCGACGGGATGTACGACATCCTCGTGCGAGCTCGCACGCCCGTCGGCCTCCAGGTCGAGAAGAGCACTTCCCTGCGCGTGAGT
>JACCUU010000277.1 GCA_013811645.1 Actinomycetota bacterium
GCTTGGTGTCGTGTGTGAGCTCGAGGTGGTGGAGCGAAAGTCCGGGCGGCTCGAGGTCGCGGAGGAGGAGCTCCGGTCGGCGAACGTGCGGCTTCGAGAGATCGGCGACGTCGGCTATCTGTCCTGGGTCGTGCCGCAGCTGGCGCGGATCCTGGCGCTCCGAGGCAAGGTGGACGAGGCCATCGAGCTTGCGCGGAGCAGCCGAGCCGAGATGCAACCCGATCACTCGTTCGGCCAGGTCACGGCGCGACTCGCCGAGGCCATAGCCCTTACCAGCAACGGAAAGCTCGAGGCTGCCGAGGAGGTCGCGCTCGCCGCGCTCGAGCTCGTGGAGCGGACGGACGCGCTCGACGTTCACGCTGATGTCTTGCTCGCGCTGGCGGATATCGACCGTGCCCATGGGCGGACGAGCCAGGCGTCGGTGCGCGTCGCTCGGGCGATCGAGCTCTCCGAGCGGAAGGGTGACGTGGTGTCCGTCGCCCACGCTCGCTCGCTCGTGTAGCCGTCCGCCTCGCAGTAGAGTTGCCGCGTGCTCGAAGCACGGTCTGACGTCGTCGGCAGCCTGCTGCGGCCGCCGGAGTTGCTCGAGGCGCGGGAGCGATTCGAGCGCGGTGAGCTCGACGCAACCGGCTTGCGGCAGGCGGAAGACGCTGCAGTCGACGACGCGCTTCGCCTCCAGGAGGATGCGGGCATAGCCGTCGTCACCGACGGGGAGATGCGACGCCTCTCGTTCCAGAGCCAGATGACCGAGGCGGTCGCAGGATTCGGGGAGTGGGATCTCGACGCGTTCCTGTGGGGTGAGTGGCAGAGCGGCGAGCTCGGCGAGATGAAGGTCGAGCGGCCGCCGATCGCGGTGCAGTCGAAGCTGCGGCGCCGGCGCTTTCTCTCGGCAGACGAATTCAGCTACGCGCGGCCATGCACCGACCGCATCCTCAAGGTGACGTTGCCGAGCCCGAGCCTGTTCGCCAACTTCTGGGATCCCGAGCGCTCGAGCGACGCCTACGCGAGCTTGGAGGAGTTCCTCGGCGACGTCGCCGAGATCCTGCGGGAGGAAGTCGACGAGCTGGTGCGCCTCGGAGCGACGTACATCCAGCTGGATGCGCCGCACTATCCGCTGCTCCTCGATCCGACCTACCGGGATTTCTACGCGAGCCGCGGCTGGCCCGCCGACCGCTGGCTCGAGCTCGGGCTCGAGCTCGACAACCTCGTCTACGGCGACCGCGAGGGAGTGACCTTCGCGATGCACCTTTGCCGCGGAAACCAGGCGTCGAGGTGGCTCGTCGAAGGCGGATACGACTGGCTGGCCGAGCGGCTCTTCGCACGGGTGAACGCCGAGCGGCTCATGCTCGAGTACGACGACGCGCGCTCCGGCTCGTTCGAGCCGCTCAGAGCGGTGCCCGAGGGAAAGACGGCGGTGCTCGGGCTCGTGACGACGAAGAGCGGCCGGCGCGAGACGGTCGACGAGCTCGCCGCCAGGATCGAGGAGGCGAGCACGTTCTGCCCGCTCGAGCGGCTCGCGCTCTCGCCGCAATGTGGCTTCGCGACCTCCGTCCTCGGCAACGACCTCACCCTCGAAGACGAACGCGCCAAGCTCCAGACGATCGCGAAGACGGCCTCGCTGGTCTGGGGTTGACGATCCTCCTCACCGGTGTGGACCTGTCCCTCGAGGAGGTCGTCCGGGTCGCGCGGGGCGGCGAGCAGGTGGAGCTGGCGCCCGAAGCGATCGAGAGGATGCGCGCCGCGCGGGCGGTTGTCGAGCGGGCGCTCGCGTCAGGGCAGCAGGTCTACGGGTTCTCGACCGGGGTCGGGATGCGCAAGCGCTTCGCGATCGAGGAGGATCAGGCGCGCTTCAACCGGCAGCTGATTCGCGGTCACCTCATCGCCCAGGGGCAGAGCGCACCGGCGGACGGGGTGCGCGCGACCATGGTGAAGCTCGCCAACGGGCTCGCGCAGGGATATCCGGGCGTGCGTCCTGAGCTCGCGCAGCTCGTCGTCGACCGTCTCAACGCCGGTGTGACCCCTCGAGTCCGCGTGCTCGGCTCGGTCGGCCAGGCGGATCTTGCGGCAAATGCCGACCTCGTGGACGGTCTTCTCGACGACTTCGAGCTCGCGGCGGGCGAGGCCTTGGTGCTGATGGACAACAACGCGTTCTCCACGGGTCTCGCCGCGCTGGCCGTCTCGGACTGCGAGACGTTGCTGGACGCCCTCGACGTCGCCGGCGCTCTCGACCTCGAGGCGTTCGCCGCCAATCCGGGTCTCGTGGACGAGGTGGTGGCCGATGCACGCCCGCATCCCGGGTTGCGCTCGACGATCGCGCGTCTCCGCGCGTTGCTCGAGGGCAGCTACCTCTGGGACGCGCAACCGCGGAATCTCCAAGATCCGCTGACGTTTCGAACGCTTCCGCAGGTAAACGGTGCGGCCCGCGACGCGCTCACCTACACCCAGGGAGTCCTGACCGTCGAGCTGAACGCCCATCAGGGCAACCCGATGGTCGCGGCCTCCGTGGGGCGAGTCATCGCGGCCGGGAACTTCGACATCGTGCCCCTCGCGGGCGCACTCGACTTCCTGCGCATTGCTCTCGCCCCGGCGTTGACGAGCGCCGCCGAGCGCGCGCTCAAGCTGTTGCAGTCTCCGCTCACCGGCCTCCCGGAGGGGCTGGCCGCGCGGCCGCACCTCGCGGAGCCTGCGCTCAGCGAGCTCGGCGCGGCGGTCCAGGGGATCGTCGCCGAGGC
>JACCUU010000279.1 GCA_013811645.1 Actinomycetota bacterium
CGACCTCGTCCTGCACGGTGGCCACGTCGAGCCCTGGGCTGAGGCGCTGCTCTACGCGGCGGCTCGCGCGCAGCACGTGGAGCAGGTCATCCGCCCTGCGCTCGAGCGCGGTGAGTCGGTCATCTGCGACCGCTACGTCGACTCCTCGGTCGCCTACCAGGGAGTCGGACGAGGTCTCGGGCTCGAGCGGGTGCTCGAGATCAACCTCGCAGCGGTCGGCGGCGTCATGCCCGACCGCACCTTCCTCCTCCTGCTCGACGCCTCCTCGGTCTCCGACCGCGTTGGCAGCGAGCACGACCGGCTCGAGCGGGAGGACGAGGAGTTTCACCGCCGCGTCGACGCGGGCTATCGCGAACTCGCGGAGCGCTTCCCCGACCGCATCGTCGTCCTCGACGGAACCCTTCGGCCGGAGAAAATCGCCGAGGAGGTGCATGGAGCGCTTCGCGTCAGTGCCTGAGCAGCTCGAGGCGAAGCGGCTGCTCGAGGCCGCGCTCCGGGACGAGCCCGCCCACGCCTATCTCCTGCACGGCCCCGCGGGAGTCGGGAAGCGAACCGCTGCGACCGCATTCGCCGCAGCACTGCTCGGGGACGAGCGGCGCGTCCAAGCGCGCACGCATCCCGACCTGTACGTGCTCGAGCCGCTCGGGGAGATGATCCGGATCGACGACGTGCGCGCGCTGCGGCACGACCTGCACATGCGCCCCTTCGAGGCAGAACGGCGCGTGTACCTCATCCTCGACGCGCAGCGGATGAACGAGGACGCGGCCGACGCTCTCCTGAAAGATCTCGAGGAGCCGCCGCCCTACGCGGTGCTGGTGCTCGTGGCGAGCGAGCTCGGCCCGCTGCCGCCCACCATCCTCTCGCGTTGCCAGCTCGTTCCCTTTCGCCGGCTCTCGGAGCGGGCGGTGCGCGAGTGGATCACCGAGCACGCGCCCGAGCGGCGCGAGACGGAGATCCGAGCGCTCTCGCGTGCCTCGGCGGGCCGCCTCGATCGTGCGCGCCGGCTGCTCGACTCGGCCGCGGCCGACCGGCGCGAGACCCTGATCGCCACTGCACGCTCGGCGTATCTCGACTCCGACTTCGAGCCGGGAGATGCCGCCGCGGCACTCATCGCGATCTCCGACGAGCACGGACAGGAGGCGAAGGAGCGGGAACAGGCGGCGCTCGAGGGCATCGATCTCCCAGCCCGCGAAGCAGATCAGCGCATGCGGCGAGCCCAGCGCGGGGCCGAGCGGGAGGAGCTCCTGGCAGGGCTCGAAGCGCTCGAGTCCTGGTATCGCGATCTCGTCGTCGTCGCAGCGGGAGCCGAGTCTGCCGCGGTGCACGCCGACCGGCTGGACGACCTGCGCGAAGACGTTGCGCGTGACCTCGGGGATGGGCCGCTGCATGCGGCCGAGGTTGCACGGGAGACCTGGCGAACGCTCGAGGAGTTCAATCTGAATCCCTCCCTTGCGCTCGAGGCGCTCTTCGTCCGGCTCCACCGGGAGCTGCGCGGCGCGCACGCATGGTCGTAGGGCTCGTCGGCTGCGGGAACTGGGGTCGGCACATCCTGCGCGACCTGGTGGCGCTCGGTTGCGAGGTGCCGGTCGTGGCGCGCTCGCCGGCGAGCAGTGCCCGCGCGAAAGAGGGTGGGGCGGCCGCGATCGTCGCAGACGTCGACTCGCTCCCCCGCCTCGACGGCGTGGTCGTCGCAACGCCGACGAGCACGCACGCCGCCGTGCTCGACGAAGCACTCGGCCGCGATGTTCCAGTCTTCTGCGAGAAGCCGCTCACGGACGACCCAGCGGCCGCCGAGCGCTTGGCTGCCCGCGCTCCCGATCGCCTGTTCGTGATGGACAAGTGGCGTTACCACCCAGGGGTGCTGGAGATTGCCGCGATCGCACAGGAAAGCCGGCTGGGCGCGGTATCCGGATTGAAGACCGTGCGGGTCGGTTGGGGCAGCTCCCACGACGACGCCGACCCGGTTTGGGTGCTGACGCCGCACGACCTTTCGATCGGATGCGAGATCTTCGGCGCGCTCGGTCGAGCCGAGTCGGCGGTCGCGCAGTGGCAGGGCAAAGACGCTGTCCACCTGAGCGGAGTTCTCCGCGGTCCCGACTGGTGGCAGACAATCGAGGTCTCGGGCAGAGCAGCCGAGTCGACGCGCACGGTCGAGCTCTACTGCGAGGACGGTGTGGCCGTGCTCGGCGGTGGGTGGGACAAGCACGTCGCCGTCTACCGAAACGGCCCAGAGGGCGTTGTCGAGGAGCGAATTCAGACGCCCGGCGAGCTTCCCCTCCTCGCCGAGTTGCGCGCGTTCGTCGAGCACCTGCGAGGAGGGCCGCCGCCGCGCTCG
>JACCUU010000031.1 GCA_013811645.1 Actinomycetota bacterium
TCTTCCCCGAGGAGGTTCCGGAGGAGCCCGAGCTCGAGCCCGAGGCGGACAAGAAGCCGAAGCTGAAGCCGCAGCCGCGCCCGATCCCGGGCACGGCCATGCAGCCGCCGCCTCCTGAGGGCGCTCCTTCATAGCGCGGGTTCACGCGATCCTGACTCGGCTTCTCTGCGGGACGTGTCGCTGTTCACCGAAAAGCGGTGGAGACAAACCAAGAGACTTGACGCTCCATGAGCGTTTGGGTTTGGTCGGGCCGAAAGTGCGCTGCTCGGGCTCGGTTCGGTTCTCGCATTCGGAGCGTTGATCGATAGACCGTGGCTGCGATCGTCATGACCGCGGTCGTACTTGTCGTCTGGCTGACAATCCCGTACTTCAAGGATCCGGATTCGGAGGTCGGGCCGAGCTTGACGCATGCCCGATCGGCGCGCGATGCCCCGATGATCTACCCGAGCGTTCTCCCAAACGTCCCCGTAGTGGCTGGGCATGCCCGGGCCCCCGTGCAACAACAGACAGACGGTTTGGCCGCCTCGACTTCCCCGCCGACTCACAGCGGCGTCAGAGGAGATGCAGGAGGGCGAGCGCGGGGCCGACCATCGCGAGGACGATCGCGTACACGGCGGCGAGTCGCGATCGCAAGAGTGTCCCGTCGGCGTGGGCGCCGAGTTGGCGGCGGGCGGCCACGAGCGGTTCGCGCCAGTCGCCGCCCGCGAGGACGCGGCGGGTTGCGTCGGCCCAGGCTAGAAGTGCGTCTGCCTCCATGCGTTCCTCCGGATTCTCCAGCTCGTCGGCGGCGGCCCGAACCCCGGGACGCTCGACATTGCTGCCCAGAACACGCAAGACGTGATCGATCTGAAGCTCGCGGGAAAACCGCTCCCAGGCCGTTTCGGTAGGCAGGCGACGAGCTGCCTCTGCGGCTTGCTCGTACTCACCTGCCATGAGGAGCACGTCCACGCCTTGCTGCAGCTCGTGGGCGGCCTCGGAATGGCGCTCGATCCAGCGTTCCGCAGCCCTCGAGGTTCCCGGGAACCGTGAGTGGGTCTGCTCGTTGAACTGATCGATCTCGCGCTCTCCGATCCAGGCGAACACCTCGAGCGCCTGCCTCGTCCTCGGTCGGAACGCGGCGAGGAAGACGAGGAGGCCGACCGCGACGAACGTCGCCATTCCGAGCAGGAAGCGCCTGAGCCCGGGAAATCCGTCAGCCCGGAGCAAGACGGTGAGTGCCGCCGGAGTTGCCACGGCGACACCCGAGAGCTGAGCAATCCGGATTGGCCACTCGAAGACTGTTGCCAATCCGCGTGTGCGGGCTCGAAGCTCGCGGTCGGTCAGCACGAAGGCATTCTCGCGACCGCGCCCGAGCCGATCGAGGAAGTGCCGCTTAGCGGCTGCGGATGCCGAAGTCCGACGTTATCACGACAACGTCGTGACCGCCGAACTCGCCCGGCGCCTGGCTCGCAGCGAGGGCGACGATCCCGATGTCGCGCCAGCTCGGCTCGAGCAGGATCTTCTTGTGGGCCGGGGACTCGAGCCAGATCTGGAGCGCCTCGTCCGGGCTCATCGCGACGGGCCCGTAGAGAAGATTCTCCCCGACGCCCCAGCGCGAGAATCCCCGCTGGCCGTAGAAGCGCTCGATGCGGTCGGAGAAGGACGAGCCGTCCGGTGAGTCATGGGTGAAGGCGCCACGCTTGACCTGGAGGCGCGTGTGCGCAAGCGCGGCGAGCCGGAGCGACGGAGCTGGGCGAACCGGTGCGAGGCCGTGCTGCGCGCGAATAGCGTTGATGCCCTCCACGAGGTGGAGCGCGATCCCGGCATGGTGCTCGGAGCGCTCGGGCGCGGCTGCGGCGCCTGCGGCGCAAACTGCTGCGGCTACCGAGAGAAGGATGACGACGCGTCGCTTCACTGACGCGTTAGATCGGTGCAGGCGGTCCTCTAGACATCACCCCTTCGAGGCATACGGCTTCTCAATCGGCGGATGTCTTGCCGCGGTGACCGGGCCTACGGGCGATCATGACGACGAGCAGCAGCACCGCGCCGGCCGCGATCGCCCCGAGCAGATCAACGGCTAGCCCTCCCGCTCGCACGCCTTCGACGAGAACGAGGAGCAACCCCGCGACGAGGAGCGCGAGAAGGGCGAGCGCGGAGACGAACGCCACGTGCCGAAGATCCTCTCCCGGCTCAGCCCTCACCGCGTCGCGCTCCTCCAGTGACCAGTATCCGAGCTCGGCGGCCACGAGGAGCCCGGCGGCGAAGAGCGCCGCTGCTCCGTCGAGCGGTGCATCGTCGACGGCAAGCTGAGCCGCGTACAGGCCCCCGAGCAGGACAAGCGTTGCGGGAAGAAGCGGCGCCCATCCGAGGACGAGCGCGCCCACGAGTGAGAGCAGGGCGAGCGCCGCGACGCGGAACCCGACCTCGACGAACGCGTCCTCGTTCGCGCGCGCAAGCGGCAGCGCGGCGAGCGCAACCGCGCACCCGACCGCTCCGACCCCTGCGGCTAGACGCGTCCGACTCTCGCGTAGCGCCTGTATGTCCTCACCTCCTCGAGGGCGGACTCGAGCGCCACGCCGTCGCCCCAGCGCGCGATCCCGATGCCGAGGCGTTCGAGACGCGAGCGGAGCACCTCACGGTCGAGGAGCCAGAGGCGATACGCGAGACGTTCGAGCTCTTTCCTCCCCGCCTCGACGACCTCGACCGGGTCGATCTCCACGACGACGAGGTCGAAGCCCCGCGCCCGCAGGTTCTGCAGCGTCCTGACGAAGCGCGGGTCGACCAGCGGCGTCAGCGCGATGACGAGCGCCTTCGGAGGAAGGATCCTCGCGGGGATCAGGTCGACGTCCCGCCAGATGTACGTCGGGGCGACTCCGGTCTCGAGCAACGTCTCGATCAGGCGGAAGCGCTGAGACGGTCCCAGTCCCGGGCGCAGCCAACGCAGGATCCCACCGAAGGACACGAGTCCGACGCGATCCCTCCGCTCGAGATGGCGAGTGGCGAGCGTTGCTGCGGCCCGTATCGCGTCGTCGAGCGTGCTTCGACTGTCGTCTCGCAGGTCCGCAAAGCTGTCCACGAACAGCACGACGTCCGTGTTCCGTTCCGGGTGTTGCTCGTTGACCACGAGGCCCGTTCGGCGGGCCGATGCGCGCCAGTTGATGGAACGCAGGCGGTCACCGGGGACGTAGTCGCGGATATCCGCGTACTCGATTCCGTCGCCCTTGACACGCGCGACGGCGCTGCCGGTGAACGCCTGCGTCTCGGCCGCGTCCAGGACTCTCGCGAGCGTTTCCGAGTGCGGGTACGCCTTTAGTCCCTGCAGTCGGGGGAGCCGATCCTCCCAAACGACGAGCCGGAACGCGTCCCGCGCGCGGGCCTCGAGCATCCCCACGTCGTAAACGCCCCACCGCGAGCAACGGAGCTGCACCGGGATCGTGCGCTCATCCCCCGCACGGAGGCGGACGGCCACGGCATCGTTTCCTTCGGCCTCGACGCCGTTCGGCAGCTCGAGCAGGAGCTCGAGCCGGTCGACGGCGGTCACCGCGCGAACCGTGATCTCAGCGTCGACGAGGGCCCCCTGGACGGTCCGCTCTCCGGCGACGTTGAACTGAACCTCGAGCCGTGGCTCGCGCGCGAGCTGTAGCCCGATCGCGAGCACGACCGCGAAGGGCGCTGCCGCGACGGCGAGCTCGGGTCGGCGAAGCGCGAGGGCCGCGACGAGCCCGACTGCCGCGAGGATCGCGTAGCCCTCGAGACGCGCGCTGCCGCGACGGATCACTGATGGATGCTTGGTCGGGAGTTGACGCGCCGCCAGGGGCGGTCACGACCAAGCCGGGCGACGCACTCACTCGTCGTGCAGGCTGGTAAGCCTGTGCGGCGAGGGAGGGTGACGATCCGGCGCAGTGTCATGGCCGTCATCCGGCGCGCCGTGAATTCCCGATCAGGCATCCTGGGTGAGGTCTTCCGGAGGCGGCGTCGGCACCGTGGCGAGCACGTCCCGCACGACGTCCTCGGACGAGATCCGCTGCACCCAGAGCTCCGGCCGCAGGACGAGCCGGTGAGAGAGCGCGGGAACCGCGACGGCTTTCACGTCGTCGGGAAGCACGAAGTCCCGCCCCGCTAGAGCGGCTTTGCAACGCGCCAGCTTCAGCAAAGCGAGGCTTCCGCGCGGGCTTGCGCCGACCGCCGAGCTCTCGGATCGCCTGGTCGCCGTGGCGAGGTCGACGCAGTAGCCACGCACGCTCCCGGCGACGTACACCTGCTCGATCGCCTGCTGCATCTCGAGGAGCGTCTCGCGATCGACGATCGGCCGAAGCTCGAGCTCGTCCATGCCTCGCTCGATCCTGCGTCCGAGCACCTCCAGCTCGTCCTCTCGAGCCGGATAGCCGAAAGCGGTCCGCAGGATGAAGCGATCGAGCTGGGCCTCGGGAAGGGGATAGGTGCCCTCGTACTCGATCGGGTTCTGGGTCGCGATGACGAGAAACGGCGGCTCCAGCCGGTGCGTCTCGCCCTCGATCGTCACCTGGCGCTCCTGCATCGCCTCGAGGAGCGCGGCCTGCGTCTTCGGCGGGGCGCGGTTGATCTCGTCGGCGAGGAGGAGGTTCGTGAAGATCGGCCCGGCCCGGAACTCGAAGTCGACGTCGCGCTGGTTCCAGATCGAGGAGCCCGTGACGTCGGAGGGCATCAGGTCGGGCGTGAACTGAATGCGGGTGAAGCGCATGCTCAGCACCTGCGCGAAAGACCGCGCGGCCAGCGTCTTGGCGAGGCCCGGGTAGTCCTCGAGGAGCACATGGCCGTCCGCGAGGAAGCCGACGAGCACGAGCTCGAGCGGATCGCGCTTCCCGACGACGGCTCGCTCGACCTCGTCGAGGATCTCTGCGGAGAGCTCGTGGACGCGCTGGAGCTCCACTAGTGGTTTCCCGGAGAGGGCACTTAGAGGCGCTCCAACGACGTGACCACGCGACTCAAGGCTTCCGGCGTCATCCCGCGTGCCAGACGATCCGCTGGCGGGGGCCGATCCTTGCGGACGAGATCCCACGTCTCCTCGCCGAGCGCCTCGCGCGCCCGCTCCGGGTCACCGTCGAGCGTGAGACGGCGTCGCGCGGTCAAGAGCTCTGCGGCGAGCAGTCGCAGTCGCGGCCGCAGCTGATGATGGAGGTCGAACGAGCCAGCCGAGCCGAGGACGACCTCCTGCTCGAGCCGCGCGAGCATCACCGGGCTTTCGCGTCGAGCTCCCATGCGCCCTCTCCGCACCTCTCGGAGCGGGTGTGCGCGTGGATAGGCGCGGCGCAACGCGGCGATCATGACCGCGAGCGTGAGAGCGGTGACGACGAGCGCATACACGCGGATCGCGACGTCGAACCAACCGGGGAGAAACGCCAGGATGGCGAGAAGGACCAGCGTAGGGAGGAACAGTGACCGTACGGCTCGCCACAGATCGCTCCTCACGAGGCGGCCGTCCGCTCCGCGAGCGTGTGCATCCGCTCCTCCAGCCGCAGGCGCGCCGCGGCGCGGAGCTCATCTCTGATCTGCGCGAGCGCCGTGATCGCCTCGTCCTTCATGGCCTCGTCCACGCGGTGGTTCGAGAACTTCGCCCACGCAAAGAGATCAGCGAGCCGCCTCACTAGCCGGCCGTCCACTTCGAGCTCTCCGAGGATCCGGCCGACGTGCTCCTCGGCGGTCTCCTGGCGCACGCGTGCGAGTCCGGCGGCGGCGAAGGTGCGCTCGAGACGAGCGTACGCCGCGATCACGGCGCGGCGTGCGTCCGGTTCCGCGCGAAGGTCGTCGAGCGACTCGTCCAACACGTCGGCGGCCTCTTCGGCCAGCCGGATTTGGCCGGGATCGAGTACCTGCGCCCGCCGCCGTCCCGCGACGACGTAGGCGCCGACTCCCGCCGCGATGAGCGCCAGCACCACCAGAACCGGGATCCAGGCAAGCTCCGGCTCGTACGTCCCGCTCGGATCGGGTCGCTCCGGCCGCGGCTCGAGGAGCTCGGGCTGCAGCCTGTCTTCCTCCTCGCGGGCAAAGGCCCCGGCCAGCCCGCGCGGCCTGAAGTACCAGATCAGCCCAAAGGCGGCGGTGAGCACGATGAACGACACGAGCATCCCGCTCCGTCGATACTTGCCCGACGCAATCTCCTCGGCGATCGCTTTTCGCTGCATCAGCCCGTAGATCAACAGCGCTGCCGCCGGAATCAGCGCGAGGAGCGCGAAGGTGAAGAACGTATCGAGGACGATGTCGGACGGCCGCCGAGTCGCGCCCGATCCGCCTCGAGTGGACCCGGTCGCCGCGATCGCGACGACGGCCACGAGCCCGAGGACCACGATTGCGGGCAAAAGTGCGCGCGGCGCGCTAGCCCGCATTCCGATCTCCTTCCGTGCGTCCTACGCGATCGCCGGCTCGTTCGCGGGTGCGGTCGCGGCGGCCTTGCTCTCCCAGTAGCGGTTGAGCGCGCCCTGGATCTTCACGAACCACACGATGCCTCCGATGATCGGCAGCAGGACCCAGAGTCCGGTCCAGCCTGTGAAGGGTGCTTCGCGCCCGTCGGCTTGGTGCATCTTCCCGATCTCGGAGGGAATCAGGAACCAGCTGATGGGCGACACGAGGATCCAGATGACGAGGCCGAGGACGCCGCCGACCCCTATCCCCGAGTGCTCCTTGACCTCGTCCTGGGTCTTGAAGACCCAGTAGAGCGAGTAGATCCCGAGAGTGATGATGAAGAGCAGGATTCCGAAGCCGATCCCGCGCGGCTGCCCGAGTGGACCGCTGGTGGAGGGTGCTGTAGTCATGGGAGTGCATTCTGCGCGCTTTCGCGGGGGCATGCGGCGTTACGCTCCACGGCGTGACCTCGTCCGGGCGTCTGCCGATCGACGATCGCTGGCCACGTCCGGCGGTCATGGGCGTCGTGAACGTCACGCCGGACAGCTTCTCCGACGGAGGTCGCTTCTCGAC
>JACCUU010000032.1 GCA_013811645.1 Actinomycetota bacterium
CCGCCACCAGCGTGAGCGCCACGCCGATCACGACCCCGATCGCGACGAGCTGGACGATCCCCTTGCGCACCGCTTCGAGCCTACTCCAAGGGCGAGCTATCGTGACGGCACATCCGATCCCCTCCAGCTCTCCGTTCTCGTGATTCTTTCCCGCAAGCTCCTGGTCCTCACCGTCGTCCTGTTCGCTGCTGTCGCAGCGCTCCTCGCTGTGCTCAGTGGGAACGAGAGCGAGGCGTCTCCGGCGTCTCCGCCGGCGGAGACGCGAGGGCCGCTCGGCAGCGGAAATCCCGTCGTTCTCGCCTTCGGCGGGGACGTGCACTTCGAAGGAGCTCTCGAGTCCCGGCTGGCAGCTGATCCGGACGGCCTGCTGGCGCCGATCGCGCCGCTGCTCGGCGAGGCGGACATCGCGGTGGCGAACCTCGAAACTGCGGTGACCAACGGCGGCGCAGCCGCCGGCAAGACATTCGTGTTCCGGACGCCGCCGAGCGCGTTCGCGGCCCTGCGCGGTGGCTCGGTGGACGTCGTGTCGATGGCGAACAACCACGGGCTGGACTTCGGCGAGGCAGGGCTGCGCGACTCGCTCGCAGCAGCAAGGCGCTACCGGTTCTCCGTGATCGGCATCGGCCTCGACGGCAAGCAGGCCTACGCGCCCTATCGTCAGACGGTCAAGGGCCAGCGGATCGCCATCCTCGCAGCGACCCAGGTGCTCGACGACCATCTGATCGACAGCTGGACGGCCGGGCCTGGCAAGCCCGGGCTCGCCTCGGCGAAAGCGGTGCCAAGGCTGCTGCTGGAGGTTCGACGCGCTCGCCGAACCTCGGACACCGTCGTGGCCTTCCTGCACTGGGGAGTCGAGCTCGAGCAGTGCCCGACCGTGGATCAGCGGACGCTGGCGCGCCAGCTCGTCGGCGCAGGCGCGGATGTCGTCGTCGGCGGCCATGCGCATCGGTTGCTCGGCACGGGAAAAATGGGCAAGGCGCTCGTCGGCTACGGGCTCGGAAACTTCGTCTGGTACGGAACGAGCGAGCTCTCCACCCAGACAGGCGTGCTCTTCGTCACCGCCACGGGGCGACGCATCGACCGCTACCGCTGGGCGCCTGCGCGCATCGTGGACGGGGTTCCGCGGCCGCTCTCGGGGGCGGAGCGTACGCAAGAGCTCAGGTCGTGGCGCTCGCTGCGCGGCTGCACGGGCTTGAAGCCCTGAGAACCAGGGCTACACTGACGCGCCCGGGCCGTTAGCTCAGTTGGTAGAGCAGGGGACTCTTAATCCCAAGGTCGAAGGTTCGAATCCTTCACGGCCCATCCCATTTGCAGGGCTTTTGATGGTGCTTCCAAAACCGCATCGGTTACCCGCGTACGCGGGTATTACCGGTCTTGGATACTTAGCTTCCGACCTCCTCGTCCGTGAGCGGCTCGGGCTCCCCCGCGCCGCCTCGATCACGCTTCCGCGCCGCACCGCGATTCTCTGCGTGGAGCGGGTCGCGTGTAGAAGACCTGCAAGCCGCAGTCGGGGCAGAAATGAAAGACGTGCTCCTTTCTGTCCTCCTCGTCGGAGACTCGGAGGTAGTCGCTGAAGCGACCGACGACCTACACTTGATCGGGTGTGAATGCCGCCTGCATCCCGAAGGCGCTTCCTGTCCGGCGTTGGCAGGCAAGGCAATGACACATGGAGACCACAAACGGATCTCCTGTTACTTCCAGACGAAGTTGCCCACAGTGACAGGCGGCCTCTCGGGTAGCCATCGCCCACGAAACCCAGCGAAGGGTCGGTCGCCGACGGTTCGTCGCGTCCCTCGCCCTTTCTGAAAAGCTGAGTTTGTGCCCGAGGACCACTTCGGCGAGCCGGTGGCCAGGCGCTACGACGAGCGCTACGCCTATCAAGCCGAGGCTGCCGTCATCGACCCGATCGTCGCCTTCCTCGCGGATCTCGCCCGAGGCGGCACCGCGCTCGAGCTCGGCATCGGCACGGGCCGGATCGCGCTACCGCTCGCACGGCGCGGCGTACCGGTGCACGGGATCGACCTGTCGGAGGCGATGGTGGCGCGGTTGCGTGCGAAGCCCGGCGCGGA
>JACCUU010000079.1 GCA_013811645.1 Actinomycetota bacterium
CGGACGAGGACGACCGAGGTCGCGCTCTCCGGGGTCACCGCAACCGACCGGACCTGACCGAAGGGCAACCTCGTCACGAGCTGGATCGAGTCGATGGCGCCCTCGGAGGAGACGCAGAGCCGGGGCAGGATCCGCAGCCGGTCGTGGTTCCGCGCGTACTCGATGGAGGGGATCGGTGCAATGTCGATGTCCCCGTCGAGCAGCATCCGGTTGAGCTCGGTTGGGACGCCGACGACCTCCTCCACCTCGGCCTCGAGGCCGTAGAAGACCGGCGCCATGTTCACGTAGCTGATGCGGCCGAGACGGATCATCGGCGTCCTCTGAGGCGGCGCGAGAGCCAGGTCGCGAGGGCGAGAGCGACGAGCCCTCCCCAGACGACGATCGCAACGGGCGAGACGTCCACAGCCGTGTCGTCCGAGGCAAAGTAGCCGCCTGCCGTGAAGAGAGCGGAGGCGATCAGGATCAGAGCGGCAAGGACGCCGAGCCCGTACACGATCCAGACGAGGACGGGAGTCCGGCGGGTGGGCTCCCTCGGAGCCGGCCGCGACTTGGCGACGCGGCTCACGCAGACCTCCACTGGAAGAACGTGACGAGGTTGCCGTCGAGATCGAGCGTTGCGAACTCACGAGTTCCGAAGTCTGTGTCGTCCGCTCCGTCTCGCGAAACCGGGTGGAGGACGTCCCGCTGTCGAAGCTCTTCGAAGAGCTCGTCGACGCCGTCCACGAGGACGCGGAAGCTTGCCGTCCCCGCGATGAACGACTCCGCTCCGGAGCGGACGGGCGTCTCGAGCATGTCGCGCTCGTTCCAGCTCTCGTCACTCGCCTCCCACAGGTGCACGACGGCCTCGTCACGACGAAGGACGGCGAAGCCCTGGTCCTGGTGAACGACGTCGAAGCCGAGTCGATCGCGGTAGAAGCCAACCCCGGCGGAGACGTCCCGCATCGGCATGGCCGGAATGGTCTGGCTCAGGCTCACCATCGCCGGAGCTCTTCGTAGAGCGTGTCCCGCTGCACCGGGATCCGGCCGGCCTCACGCACGAAGCGAACGAGCTCCTCGACCTTCTGCTCGGTCTCGGTGACCGCGCCCGCAGCATGGAAGATCTCCTCGCGTACCACCGTTCCCTGCACGTCGTTCGCGCCGAAGTGGAGTGCGACCGCGGCCAGCGGCATGCCCATCATGATCCAGTAGGCCTTGATGTTCGGGACGTTGTCGAGCATGAGGCGAGCGACCGCGAGCATCTTCAGGTCGTCGGAGCCCGTGGTGTGCCGCCAGCCGCGCCGCTCGAAGACCGTGTTCTCGGGGTGGAACGCGAGCGGAATGAACGCCAGGAAGCCGCCCGTCTTGTCCTGCTGGTCGCGCAGCCGGATGAAGTGATCCACCCGCTCCTCGTACGTCTCGACGTGCCCGTAGAGCATGGTGCAGTGAGTCGGAATGCCGAGTGAGTGCGCCGTGTCGTGGACGTGGAACCAGATGTCCGGGTGCTCCTTGCCCGGGGCGACGAGACGACGCACGCGATCGGCGAACACCTCCGCTCCGCCGCCGGGGAGCGACCCGAGGCCCGCGTCCTTGAGCTCGCGCAGTACCTCCTCGTGCGTGAGGCCGGAGAGCGTGGTCATGTGGTGGATCTCGGAGGCCGTGTAGCACTTCAGGTGCACGTCGGGGAGCGCGTCGTGAAGCGAAGCGATCGTGCCTCTGTAGAACTCGAAGTCGACGTGCGGATTCTCGCCGTTGACCATGTGGATCTCGGTGAAGCCGGTGGCCTCGCGCTGGTGGAGAACATCTTCGACGAGCTCCTCCGCGGTGATCGTGTACGCCTGAGCCTGCTTCTGCGTCGCCGCGAAGGCGCAGAACTTGCACTTCACCCGGCAGACATTCGTCTGGTTCAGATACAGGTTCTGGACGAAGAAGACCTCGTCCGTCCCTCCACGCACGCGGCGGGCCAGGTCTGCGAGCTCGCCGAGAGCGAGCAGGTCGTCCGACTCGAGAAGCGCGAGCCCGTCCTCGAAGCCGAGCCGTTCGCCGGACTCGATCTTCCCGCGGATCGGCTCCAGTCTGGTCAGGTCGACGACAGCCAATTTTCACCGCTCCCGGTCGATGACGATGTGCGTGAGTGCCTCCAGATCGGGCTCGTCCCGCAGGAACTCCCTCGCCTTCCTAGCGTAGTCCAAGGCCATCGCCCTGGACCGGTCGAGCGCGCTCGTCGCAGCGACGCGAACCAACGCACCCTCGAGCGGACCGCCCTCCAGCGCGCGGCGCACGACGTCGTCTTCCCGGGCGGCAAGGATGAGCGGCAAGGTCGGGACGCCTTCGCGGAGATCGGCGCCCGGGATCTTCCCCGTCTCGATCGTGTCGCCGACGCAGTCGAGGATGTCGTCCGCGATCTGGAACGCGATCCCGAGCGCGAGCCCGAACTCCCCGAGCCGCGCATCACGCGAGCCGAGGAGGCACGACGCCTCGAAGAGCTTTCCGGTCTTCAGCGAGATCCGCTCGAGATAGGCGTCGATCGGCGTCGAGGGATCGTGCGCCTGCCCCTGCTGCATCGCCTCGCCGCGCGCGATCGCAAGGCACGCGCGCGCGAGGATGTCGACTCCTTGGAGATCGCCGGCTCCCGCGAGCTCGGCGAACGCGCGCGAGAAGAGATAGTCGCCTCCCGCCCGCGCCCCGAGCTCACCGTGCTCGTGCCACGCCGAGGAGTGCCCGCGCCGGAGCTCCGCACCGTCGATCACGTCGTCGTGGACGAGCGTCGCCACGTGGGCGAGCTCCACCGCGACACCGCAGCGAAGCGCGCGCTCGCGCTCCGGCGACGTCAGGTGGACGAGCAGTGGCCGCAAGCGCTTGCCGCCCGACGCGACAGCGGTTCGGCCAACGGCCGCCACGATCCCCGGATACCGCTCGACCGCGAGCTCGAGCCGCTGCTCGAGCTCCTCGAGGTACGGCCTTGCCTCCTGCAGAAGAGCCTGCGTGCTCACGCTAAACGCACCGCCGTGTGCAGGGCCACGCTCCCTCCGCCGAGCAGGCGATAGCGCACGTCCTCGAATCCCGCGGACACGAAGAGTTGAGCGAGATCTCCGGGCCCGGGAAAGCGTCGGACGCTCGCGGGGAGGTAGGTGTAGGCCTTCCCGCCCGGAAGCACCTTGCCGGCGAACGGCACGAGGACGTCGAACCACAGCCGGAAGAACGGACGTAAGACTCCACGCGGGCGCGTGATCTCGAGCACGGCGACCCTGCCGCGCGGACGAAGCACTCGATGGAGCTCGCGCAGGCCAGCTTCGAGGTCGTCGAGGTTGCGCACGCCGAATCCGACGGTCACCACGTCGAAGTCCCCGTCGGAGAAAGGCAGCGCGAGCGCGTCCCCCTGAACCCATTCGATCGTCCCCGACTTGCGCCGTGCCCGCTCGAGCATCCGCGCGGAGAAGTCGAGGCCGACCACCTTCCCGCCACGGCGCTCGGCTTCGATGGCGAGATCTCCCGTGCCACAGCAGGCATCGAGCACCCGATCTCCCGGCCATACGACCTTGCGGACCGCAAGGCGGCGCCAGCGTCTGTCGAGACCTGCAGTCATCGCCCGATTCATCACGTCGTAGACCGGGGCGATGCGGTCGAACATCCCGCGCACCTCGTCGGACGGCAGCCGCCCCGTCTCGTGACTCACGACTCGCCCCAGCGCTTCGCGAGAACGTTTTCGATCCCGAGCTGGTCGAGGCAGCGCGCCACGAGGAAGTCCACGAGATCGTCGATCGTCTCGGGAGCGTGGTAGAAGCCCGGCGCGGCGAAGAGGATGACGGCGCCGGCCTCGTTCAGGGTGGCGAGCCCGCGCAGGTGGATCGAGGAGAGTGGCGTCTCGCGCGGGACGAGCACGAGCGTGCGGCGCTCCTTCAGAGCTACCGACGCGGCTCGGTGGATGAGGTTCTGCATCGCGCCCGAGGCGAGCGTTCCCACGGTCGCCATGGAGCAGGGGCACACCACGTAACCGTCGACCCTCGCCGAGCCGCTCGCATAGGGGCTCTTGAAGTCGCTCTCGCCGTAGACGGTCACGTTCGATCCCGCAGCTCCGACGAAGCGCTCGAGCACTTCCTCCCGCGTGATGGAAGGATCGCGGTAGAGCTCGGTCGCGATGACCTCGATGCCGGAGCGCGACGCGGAGAGCCCGACCTCGCAGTCAGCAGCGACGAGTGCGCGGAGCAACCGCTCGGCGTACGGAGCGCCGGAGGCGCCAGTCACGCCGAGGAAAATGCGCACGATTCAAGGGTATCCGGGCCTTACCGGACGAGGGCGAGGCATGGCTCGCCCCTACCGCGAGTCAGAATCCGACTCTCCGCCTTTCGACGCCTCGAGGAACGCGCCGAGCGCGGCGAGGTTCTCCTCCCCGAGGTACGAGTAGGAGCCCATCACGTTGTTCCCGAACCGCGACGGGTTGGCGAGGTACTGCACGAAGTACTCGGCGTCGTTGGTCTGCCCGATCTCCGAGAGATCGGGGGCGCCGAGCGCGCCCGCGCCGAAACCGAGGTAGATGTGGCACTGCAGGCACCCGGCCTGGGCGAAGAGCGTCGCGCCTGCTTCCGCTTGCTCGTCGCCTGCGAAGCCCTGCTCTTCTGCCCACTCCTTCGGGACGCCGTCGGCGATCAGCGTCGAGCCGAGTGATTCTTCCGCGGTCGCCCCCTTGTAGGTCAGCACTCCCATCGAGAGGACGGTCAGAAGCGCAGCGACCATCGCCACCGGCCGCCGGGACGGACGCCGCTCACGCCGCCGGTCGTAGAACGGAAGGCCGAGAAGCAGGACGAGGAGGACCGTCGGGATCCCGACGGTCGCGACGACGACCGTCTCCGGCCACTCGAAGATCCGCAGAAGGTAGAAGAGGAAGTAGAAGTACCAGTCGGGGCGCGGGATGAAGTCCGTTGTCCCGGGCTCGGCAGGTGCGGCGTACAACGGTCCGAGAATCCCTGGCTCGAGACCCTCGCCTTCCGGCGAGTCGCCTGCCCCGTAGTACCAGATGACGGCGAGTCCGATGATCACGCCGACGACGACGAAGCCCATGACGGTGTCGTGCAGCATCGCCCGCGGGAAGAAGGCCTTGCCCTCCTTCTTGACGTCGTCCTTGTAGCGCGCGAACCACTCGCGGTTCTGCTCGCCGAGCCCCTTTGCCATTACTTGTCCCGGCTCCCCGGACGGACGAGCCCTGCCCGGGCGCCGGTCGGCTTGCGCACCGGGCGCTCACGACCAGCGGCCTCCCGCGACCACGGAGGCGACGTGATCCCGAGCCGTGCGACGAGGTAGAGGTGGATGCCGATGAGCGCGATCAGCGCACCGGGGAGGAGCAGCATGTGGAGCGCGTACCACTTGGCGAGCGTGTCGGACCCGATCTCCGGGCCGCCGGCCAGGAACTGCGAGAGCCAGGGGCCG
>JACCUU010000089.1 GCA_013811645.1 Actinomycetota bacterium
GCATCGAGGCCCGAGACGCGTCGGGCGCGACCGCGCTAGTCGCCGCGGCGTACGGAAATCACGTCGAGGTAGCGCGCGCGCTCGTGGACGCCGGCGCCGATGTCGACGTGAAGGATTCGACGGAGCAGAGCGCCTATCTGATCGCCACGAGCGAGGTGGGAGACGACACGACGCTGCTCGAGCTCACGCTCGATGCCGGGGCAGACGTGAACGCCAATGACAGCTACAACGGCACGGGGCTGATTCGGGCCGCGGATCGGGGGTACGTGCAGATCGTCCGGCGTCTGCTCGAAACCGAGGTCGAGATCGACCACGTGAATCGGCTCGGCTGGACGGCGTTGCTCGAGGCGATCATCCTCGGCGGCGGCGACGAGAAGCACACACAAACGGTGCGCGTGCTCGTCGAGGGCGGGGTGGATGTGAACCTCGCTGACGGCGACGGTGTGACACCGCTGGCTCATGCCCGCGCACTCGACTACACGGAGATCGCCTCGATCCTCGAGATGGCGGACGCTAGGCGTTGAACCCAGCGTAGAAGAACGGCGCTGCGGCCGCGAAGCGGACGCCTTTAGGGATTTGCGCGTCCCGAACCCGCGCGAGCGGATTCCGGACTGCACAAGAGAAACGTCTCAGTCGATGTTCCCGCAGGACGTGTACGTCTCGAGATCGTCGTCCGACATGTGCAGGTTGATCGCGTAGTCGTCGTCGCCCGTGAGCGTGTCGACCGACGCCTCGACCGAGGCTTCGGAGCTGCCGTCGGCGACGTTCGGAAGCCCATAGAGAGGCTCCGGGTTCAGCTCGTCGCCGCAGCTGCCCTCGTGGATGTGCGCGGGCTGCGACTCGGAAACCGGATCGCCGTCGATCTGAATGGAAACGAGTGCCATCTCACCTTCGCTGGTGAGCGTCGCAGTTCCGGTCTGGCCAGAGCCATCGACCTCGCTCAGCTCGACGGTGACCTCGTCACCCGACGCTTCGTCGTCATCGTCGCTGCCGCAACCGGCGAGCGCAAAGACGGCGAGCCCCAGAGCCAGAATCGTGATCAGAAGAGAAAACTTGCGCATCTACAACCTCCTAAGTGGACGTGTCTCTCGAGGATGTTCGTCCCTCGTGCGCGAAGACCACACGCCCGTGTTTCGCGCGTGGCCGCGGAACGGATCGTGTGCTCCGGCCTACACTCGTCGCATGCGGCCCGGCCTGATCGGTCTCGCGATCGGGTTGGCGCTCGCCGATTCCTCGATCGTCACGCTCGCGCTTCCCGATGTGCTCCGAGAGTTCGACGTCGACGTCGCCACCGTTGCCTGGGTGCTGACGTCCTTCAACCTCACGCTTGCGCTCGTCGCGCTGCCGGCCGCACTCATTGCGCGACGGGCACCGCGCGTAGTCTTCGTCACGGGCACGGTGGTCTTCGCCGCAGCCTCTCTCGTCTGCGGCCTCGCGCCTTCTTTCGAAGTCCTGGTCGGCGCGCGCACGGTACAGGCGGTCGGCGCGGCGTTGCTCGTCACGGCAGCGCTCGGCCTGCTTTCCTCGACAGACAGAGGCGGCGCTGGGGCTGTACGCCTGTGGGTCGCGGCGGGCATCTTCGGAGCCGCGCTCGGCCCCGCTGTGGGAGGGATCCTCACCGAGTTCCTCGGCTGGGAGTCGATCTTCCTCGTGCAGGTTCCACTCGCGCTCGTTCCCCTGGTTGCTCTCCGAGGGCTGCAGATCGCAACGAAGCGGAACTCGGCCGGCCGGCCCGCCTTGGCCGCAAACGCCGCCGTGCTCCTGCTCTCCGGTGGGCTCGTCGCCGCGCTCTTCCTGCTCGTACTCCTGCTCGTCGAGGGTTGGCGCATGTCTCCGGCGGCTGCCGGGCTGGTCGTCACCGTGATGCCACTTGCAGCGCTCGTGGCGGCGCGGTTTGCGCCGCGCTCGGCGCGACCCACCGTCTGGATCGCAGCGGGCATCGTCCTCGTCGGCGGAGGCCTTGCGGGACTCGCTTTTCTTCCGCGAGCGGGCTGGGCGTGGACGATCCCCCCGCAGCTCCTGGTCGGGGTGGGGATCGGGCTCGCGCTCGCGGTCCTCACCGAACGAGCCGTCGGGGCACGTGAGGAACCGGTCGTCCACGGAGCCTGGACGCTGGCCGCGCGTCACGCGGGGGTCGTCCTCGGCCTGCTCCTGCTCACACCGGTGCTGACAGCGGCGCTCGACCGCAACGAGGACGTCGCGGTACGCGCCGGCGCGGCGGAGGTGCTCGACAGCCGGATCCCGGCTCTCGACAAGCTGCGACTCGCGCAGGACGTGCTGGACGAAGTCCGCAGGGCGGGAGACGAGGGTGAGCTTCCGAACGTCGCCTCGGCATTCGAGGAGCGCCCCGACGACGAGGAG
>JACCUU010000097.1 GCA_013811645.1 Actinomycetota bacterium
CGAGCGAGTAGCTGCCGTCGTCACGAGGCTCGCTTCCATCCACGAGCTCGAGCGGGCCGAGACCGAGCTCTTCGAGGCCCGCCCCAATGCTCGCGACGAGCTCGTCACGAGCGCGCTCGAAGTCGTCGTCGCTCGGAGCACCAGCGTGCCACCGGTAGTAGCCGCCTCCCTCCGCGAGAGCGGCCGACCGCTCCATGAACGAGACGCCCTTGCCCTTGATCGTCCGCGCGATCAGCGCGTTCGGGCGCTCGTCCACCGCACCGAACGACGCGAAGGCCTCGCGGAGCTCTGCATGGTCGTGGCCGTCGCATGTACGGACGTCCCAGCCGAACGCGCGCAGCTTCTCCTCGAGATCGCCGAGCGAGACGATCTCCTCCGTGAGCTTGTCCGACTGCAGCTCGTTGCGATCGATGATCACCCACAGCGTCCCCAGCGCCTCGTGGGCTGCGGCCTGAATCGCCTCCCAGTTCTGGCCCTCTTGGAGCTCGCCGTCGCCGGTCATGACCACGACCCGGCCGCCCAGGCCGAGGCTCCATTTTGCCCACGCGATGCCGCGCCCCTTGGAGATGCCCATGCCGAGGGAGCCGGAGTTCGCCTCGATCCCAGGTATGCGGACGTCGGGATGCCCGTCGAGGCCGCCGAGCCGGCGCAGGCGAAGGAGCTGCTCCTGCGGGATCACGCCGAGCGCGTACAGCGCCGCGTAGAGGCCTGGGACGTCATGTCCCTTCGAGGAGAAGAAGACGTCGCGCTCCGGATGGTCGAAGCCGAGCTTGGCGACGTTGAGCTCCTCGAAGAGCAGATGCACAAAGATGTCGAGCGCGCTGAAGCTCGAGCCGAGATGGCCCGAGCCGGCGCGCTTGATGGCGACAAGCGTGTTGAGGCGGCACATGTCCGCGAGAAGCGCCAGGCGGGCGTCGGCGTCGACCTCTGCCGCGTCGCGTACGCGATTCAGCTCGGAATTCGGGATCAGGGCCAGGTCAGGCATGTGCAGCACGAGAGTATTCGTTCGCGCCCGCTCTTCTCCCCAGGAGGCCGACCGCGGCGAGGAGGATGAAGGCAGGCGTCACCGGCACCGAATACTCGGCCACGGCGTAGACAGCGAGCGAGGTGGAGAGGAGGACCAGCAGAGCTCCACCCGCGAGCGTCAGCGGGACGGCGAGCCCGCGCGGACGGCGGACCAGCCCGGCCAGCAGCCCGACGAGAAGCCAGAGCACGGGCCGCGGGAACCAGCGCGAGGCGCTGTTCAGCCGGTCGACCCACTCGGCGCGAGCCGAGCGATCGGGAAAGCCGTCGAGCAACCGGTCGACGCGACGGTCGATCTCGGCCGCGCGCGCCGCGTCGGCCGGCCTCGAGAAGACGACCTGGTGCTCGGTCGGCGATGTCCAGACCTCGCGGATCCGCCCGTCCGGCGTCGTGATGTAGCCCGACTGACGCGCGGCTGGGATCGGTTCGCCCTCCCCTGGCACCGGCAGCTGCCGGTTTGCGACGGGTACTCGTGTGCTCGGGGCCGCTCCCGTGTCGGTCAGGGGTACATAGAGCGGCCAGACGACCAGGTTGCGAAGGTCGCGCGCGATCCCCCGTGCGTACGTGCCCGGATGCGCGAGCACCGCT
The DNA here is from genome assembly GCA_013811645.1 of Actinomycetota bacterium. Taxonomy (GTDB): domain Bacteria; phylum Actinomycetota; class Thermoleophilia; order Gaiellales; family Gaiellaceae; genus GMQP-bins7. Next base: position 1,612 of record JACCUU010000097.1, read on the forward strand.
TCCCGACCGACCTTCGCGAGATGTCGGTAGTCGTCGTCCCAACCCCACACGCGGTCGGAGAGGCCTGTGAGGTCCTCGTGCATGCGTGCACTCCCCGAGGAGAAGAACTGCTCGACGTCGATCTCGTAGGAACGGTAGGGCTCGAACGGCAGAAGGTTCCGGGCTACCGCACGCTCGAGCTCACGTGTGGCGGGACCGTTGTCCGGCTTCACGATGTTGTCGGCGACGAACGCGCGGAACAGCGGAAGCGTCGCTCCGCCCCCGCGCGCCAGCGTGAAGTCGTCGGCCCGGACGGCGTTGTGCGCCGCCCAGGCGATCAACGGGAGGACCGCAGCCAGCGCGAACGCGGCCGAGCCCTGGAGACGCGTGCGCCAGGTCGTCCCCGCAAGCAGCGGAACGATCGCGAACAGGAGCAGCACCTGGGCGACCGGACGGACGAGGATTAGACCCGAAACGCCTGCGCCGAGCGCCACCGCGCGGGCGGCGTTGGGTTTCTCGACCGCCCGTGCGAGCAACCAGGCGACGAGCGCGAACGCCGCCGCGAACACGGCGTCGCTCGAGAGCTGATGGAACAGCACCACGTATCCGGGGTAGAGGAGCAGCGCCGCTGCAGTCGTGATTGCCGCCGCAGGCCCGAATCGTCTGGCAACTGCGCACCAGGCCAGGATCGAGAGCGCGTAGAGAACAGCGGCGCCTATTTCTGCAACGATCGCGCTGCCCTCGAGCAGCCCACCCACGGCGAGCGGTGTTCCCGGCGTCCGGGACGCGAGTGCGTACGGGTACACGACGTGCTCGTCGAAGAGCTGTGCGTAGATGACGAGATATCGCCCGAGATCACGTCCCGCTCCCAGCGGGAGGGCGATGGAAACCATGGCGTAGACACCGAGTCCGGCCGCGACGAGCGCCGGAGCCGCCAGGCGCCCATCAGCAAACCGCTCGACGGAGCGCCACGCGCGGTCGAGCCTCGACACTGCGCCAGCCTAGCCTGCATGACGACTGCCTCACTGGGCCGGTGCTCCCGTCCGTGTCCCATCGGTGTCAGTCACCGTTTTCTGTCAAGGGCAATTTGCACCGAATCGGCACATACTCGTCACAGGCTCGCACCGCGACCAACTCCTCGGCACCAATGGAGCAGGCGGTCCCGAGTCGTTCGCTGGACACGTGTTCAAGAGCGATGTCTCAAGCGCCTGCTCGAGAGGCGTGTCTGACACCGCCCTATCGCCGTTATGTCACGACAACCCTGCGTGCTACGGTCGGCGGCGCTTTTCGCGATGGCCCCCGACCCCGAGATCACCGTTGTCATCCCCTGCCTGAACGAGGAAGAGGCCGTCGGGAACGTCGTCGACCAGGCGCTCGAAGGGATCCGGCGCTCGGGTCGCACTGGCGAGGTCATCGTCGTGGACAACGGCTCCGAGGACCGCTCGGCAGAGGTCGCCGCGGCGCGCGGGGCACGCGTCGTCATCGAGTATCGCCGCGGCTACGGCAGCGCGTACCTGACCGGACTCGAGCAGGCGCGGGGCGCGTACATCGTCATGGGCGACGCCGACGAGACGTATCCACTCCAGGAGCTCGCTCCCTTCGTCGACCGGCTCGA
>JACCUU010000101.1 GCA_013811645.1 Actinomycetota bacterium
GGCGGCTGCAGATGCAGGTGCGGGCGGTCGAGTCGGTGGACGACGCCGATCCGGCCGAGCTCACCCCGACGATCCGTCGCGATGCCGACGAGCTCGACGGCTTCTTCGAGTTCCTGGCGGACGAGATTGCCCATCCGGGGCTGGCAGCGGTCGTGGGCTCGTTCCTGCGAGACGCGGAGATCCGCTCCGCGCTGAGGGCTCTTCCCGCCGCGGGCGCCGACGGGCATCACGGCTACGCGGGGGGTCTCCTCGAGCACACAGTGGGCGTCGCGACTCTCTGCCGAGAGACCTCGCAGCTCCATCCACGCCTTCGAGCCGATCTCCTGCTCGGCGCTGCGCTCTTGCACGATGTCGGTCGCGTCCGCGAGCTCGGCCGTGGGCCTGCATTTCGCCAGACCGAGGAAGGGCGCCTTCTGGGCCACGTTCATCTCGGGCTGCGGCTGATCGAGGAGCGCGCGCGCAAGCTCGACTCCGCGGTTCTCGCCGAGCTGCTCCATGCCATCGCCGCACACCACGACCGGCCGGCGGCGCGCACGGCGGAGGCCGCGGTGCTGTACCACGCGAACCAGCTCGACGCGCAAGCTGCGACGCGCCCCGTCGGCGACCGCGACTAATGTTTGCGCAAGACCGAAATCCGCTAGCGCGGATTCCGACCGCGCGGAAATTCCTAAAGCCGTCCGCTTCGCGGCCGGGGCGGCTCCATTCCTTAGCAACCGTCTAGATGTTGTCGCTGCTGGCGCTCGGCGGCGCGCTCTCCTGGGGAGCCGGCGACTTCCTCGCGGGGCTGGCAACAAAGCGGATCGCCGTCTTCACCGTGCTAGCGCTCTCGCAGGCGATCGGCCTGGTCGGGATCGGGGTCTGGGTCGTGGTCGCGCGGGATCCGTTCCCGGGGGTCGTCGAGCTCATACCCGCGGTGCTCGCAGGCTTGGCGGGCGCGATAGGGCTCGCCGCGCTCTACCGCGGGCTCGCAGTGGGCGCGATGGGGATCGTGGCTCCGATCTCCGCCGCGTCGCCCATCGTCCCGTTGTCGGTCGACGCCGCCCAAGGCGTTGTCCCGGCTACTGCGCAGTGGCTCGGCGTCGCACTCGTCCTCGGCGGGATCGTCACGCTCTCTCGCGAGCCGAAGAGCGGTGGACAGCGGATCGCGGCGGGTGCCGGGCTGGCGGTCGTCGCGGCGGTCGGGTTCGGGCTCTTCTTCGTCGGGCTCGATGCCGGCGCAGACGAGAGCGCACCCTGGGCCGTCGTGGCAGCTCGGTCGGCCTCGGTGACGTTCGCCGTTGCAGCCGCCGTCTTCATCACGCGAACGTCGCTGCGACCGCCACGCGCACTCCTGCCGGCGCTCGTTGCCATCGGCGTCTTCGACACCGGCGCGAACGTTCTCGTCGCGTACGCGCTGACGAAGGGCGCAGCCGGAATCGTCGCGGTGCTCAGCGCGCTCTATCCGGTCGTGACCGTGGTCCTCGCCCGAGTCGTGCTCGAAGAGCAGCTGAGCAGCTCCCGCAGGGTGGGTGGCGTGGTAGCCCTGGGCGGCGCCGCGCTCGTCGCTGCCGGGTAGAGGTCGTCTCGCGGGGGGACGACCGCGTCAGACGTTGAAGCGCACGTTCACGACGTCTCCGTCCTCGATGACGTAGCTCTTGCCCTCGAGGCGTTGCAGGCCCCGGCGCGCGGCCTCGGCGTGTGAGCCGCACTCGAGCAGGTCGTCCCAGCGGATCACCTCGCAGCGGATGAACCCGCGTGCGATGTCCGAGTGGATGCCCTCCGCGGCATCCAGCGCCGTCTCCCCGTAGCGCAACGTCCAGGCGCGTGCCTCGGTGTCGCCGACCGTGTAGAAGACGATCAGCCTGAGCGCCTCCTTCAGCGAGCGAACGACCTCGTCGAGCGCGGAGGGGCCGGTGCGGAAGTCCGCTGCTTCCTCGGAAGCGAGCTCCGCGAGCTCCATCTCCAGCTTGCAGTCGATGCCCCCGGGCCCATTCTCGACCGGCAGCAACGGCTTGGTCGTCAACGGCTCGAGCTCACGTGGGAGCTCCTTGTCCCACGTCGACAACGGAGCTCCACCTTCGAGGTGCGCGAGCATCGTCTCCAGCAGCACGGCTTCCTGTCTCGGAGCCGAGTCTCCCGACTTCGCGTCCTTGCGCACCTTCTCCAGACGGCGCTCCACGTGGTCCCGGTCGGCGACGATCACCTCCAGCTTCAGGGTCTCGAGATCGCGAGCGGGATCGGCATCCTCGGAGAAGCCGTCGACGACGGCCAGGAGCGCGTCGGCTTGCCTCAGGCCGCCAGGAACGTCGACCTTGGTCGCTGGCACGTCGACCACGCGGATCGCCGCCGGCGTGATCTTGCGCGACCCGATCACTTCCGCAAGGCGACCGACCCGATCGTCGGGAATCAGCGCCATGCCCACGTTCGACTTCTCGGCTACGGACGCGTAGGCGGTCACCTCCCCGCCGGCGCTGGTCAGCGCGTTGAAGAGCGTGGTCTTGCCGGCATTGGGCAGGCCGACGATCCCGACCTGCAGGGGCATCAGTCTCCGAAGCCGACGCGCGACTCGCGCGCGAAACGCTTCGCGTACAGCACCCGCGGGAGTGCGATCAGAACGTTTCCGTCCTGTGCCTGGAGCTCGAGCGCGCCCGCCGTCCCCGCGTTCAGCGCCTGCTCGAGGGCATCGGCGCTCTTCGTCGTCACCAGCATGCTCAGGATCTGCCCGCCGTCGAGCCCGATCTCTACGCGCGCGAACTCGTTCTCGCTAGTCAGTGGATACCACCTCCGTGAGGACGCCGTGCACGGCGTCGGGATGGACGAATGCGACTTCGAGCCCATAGAGCCCCCGCCGCGGTATCTGATCGATGAGCTGCGCGCCCGCGGCGTCGAGATCACGGAGGGCGCCGTTGATGTCGTCCGTCGCGAGCGCGACGTGATGCACGCCTGGACCGCGCCTGGCGAGAAAGCGCCCGACAGGCGTGTCCTCACCGCTGGGCATGAGCAACTCGATGCGGCTGTCGCCCACACGCAGCGAGACGGCATCGACGCCCTGGCTCTCCAATGAGTCCCGGTGCTCGACAATCGCACCGAAGAGCCGCTGCCAGGTCTCGACTGCCTCGTCGAGATCGGCGACCGCAACCCCGAGATGATGGATGCCGCGGACGTGCACGCGGCCGATCGTACCTCTGAGGAAGAGCCAGCCTGCTAGTCGCGCATGGGCAGGACGCGCACGGTGCCGACGGTCTCCGACGACCGCGACTCCGCCTTGACGTCCGAGAGCAGCGCTTCCAGCTCGGCGCGGTCGAGCGTCTCCCGCTCGAGCAGCGCCTCGGCGACACGGTCCAGCGGGGTGCGGTGCTTGAGGAGAAGGCGCAGCGCCTCGTCATAGGCCTGATCCGTGAGGCGCGCCTGTTCCGAGTCCCGCAGGCGCTTCGTCTCCTCCGAGAGCGCGTAGTTGTCCGCACGCATCGTCCGCGACGGGGCGATCTCCGACATCCCGTACTCGAACACCATCGAGCGGGCGATGTGCGTGACGCGCTCGAGATCGTTGGCTGCGCCGTTGGTGATGCGCCCGAAGACGACCTGCTCCGCCGCGCGGCCGGCCAGGAACACCATCATCAGGTCGACGAACTCCTCGCGTGTGTGGAGGTAGCGATCCT
>JACCUU010000107.1 GCA_013811645.1 Actinomycetota bacterium
GTCTTCGCGAGATTCACGACCGACGGAGATTCGTCCCAGTGGCGGAAGGCCGAAAGCGTCCTCGAGCGAATCCCGGGCGTACGCGACGCGCTCGTGAGCGCGATCGAGCAGGGGTTGTCCGACGAAGATCTCGACTGGGAGGCGGACGTCGCCCCGGCGCTCGGAGACGAGGTCGTGATCGTCGCAACCGCGAAGCTGCGGCCGATCGTCTTGCTCGACCCGGACAGCGAGGAGAAGCTCGACGCGCTGCTCGCCAAGAGCGACGAGGAGACCATCCGCGGCGAGGTGGCAGGGCGCGTCGCGCTGGCGGAGAAGGACGCCGACCTGACGGAGTACCGCGCGGCGCTCGAGCGCGGGACGATCGAGGACGACGAGTCGTTCGCGGCCGGACTCAACGCGCTCCCCGAGGAGAGCCTCGGGCTCGTGTGGGTGGACATGTCCGTCTTGACCGACGACCTGAGCTCGCTCTTCGAGGAGGCCACCCAGGAAAAGGTCGAGCTTGGGATCGACTGGCTGTCCGCGTCGTTCTCCGCGGAGGACGACGGCATGCTCGTCGCGCTCGGGATGCGCACGCCCGACGGGGGCGACACGCACTACGAGCCGAAGCTCTTCGGCCGCGTGCCCGCCGATGCCGTTGCAGCGATCTCCTTCGGCGGAACCCAGGGCGCACTCGACCGGCTTCAGGGCAAGGTCGACCTGGATGAGCTCTCGAGCTCTATCGAGGAGGCAACGGGCGTGTCACTCGACGGTCTCGTCGACGCGCTCTCCGGAGAGGGAGTGCTCTACGTGCGCCCGGGAGAGGACGTTCCCGACGTGACGCTCGCTCTTGCGCCGCCGAATCCGGATGAGACATGGAGCACGGTCGACCGCCTCGCTCGCAAGCTCGCCGCGGAGATGCAGACGGCCGTGACGAAGAGCACCGAGAACGGCATCGCGGTCTCGAAGCTCGTCGTCGAGGACGTCACGATCCGATACGCGCGCCTCGACGCCGATACGGTGGTCGTGACGAGCGGCGAGGATGCGGTCGCGCTGCTTGCCGGCGACAGCCCCAAGCTCGCCGATTCGGACGACTTTCGTCGTGCTGCGGAGGACGTCGGGCTCGAGGATCGCACCAAGGGCTTCGTCTACGTCGACGTCGACGGACTGCTGCCCCTGATCGAGAGCCTGGCCGGCGAGAGCATTCCAGCTGACATGCGCGACGGCATCGGGGCCATCGACTCGCTCGTCTTCCAGACTTCCGGCGACCGCGCCACCACGCGCGTGAGCGGCTTCGTCCGCGTGCGCTAGAGCGCTGCCTCCTCAGACAGCAGCTGGCGTCACCACGCGATCGAGCCAGCGCTCGAAGAGCACGCGGCCCACGGCCCGCATCTCGTCGGCTCTTTCTTCGATCGAGGAGAGAAACGCGGGAGCGCCGGAGCTGCCCAGCGTGCGCTCGAGTGACGAGACGTACTCGGGCACTTCGGACCACTCGCGCGCCATGTCACCCGAGACCTCGAGGTGGAACTGCACCCCGTAGGCGCGCTCCACACGAAACGCCTGGTTCGGATACGCGGGCGAACCGGCGAGTCTCACAGCATCCACCGGTAGGTCGAACGTGTCGCCGTGCCACTGGAGAGTGACGAGGTCATCGGGCGCGGCGGAGAACACGGGGTCGTCGCGGGCATCGGAGGTGAGCGTTACCGGGAGGAGCCCGACCTCCGGCTCCGGCCCCGAATACACCCGAGCGCCGAGCGACGCGGCGAGGAGCTGGACGCCGAGGCACACGCCCCAGAACGGGACGCCGGCCCGGACCGCCTCACCGATCAGCTTCTTCTCGGCCGTCAGCCACGGCAGCTCCGCATCGTCGGTCGCGGACATCGGCCCGCCCATCGCGACGATTGCGTCGAATCCCCGCCAGTCGGGAAGCGGCTCGCCCTCGTCGAGCTCGACCCGGTGGAGCTCCGCCCCGCGTTCGTGCAGCACGTCCTCGAAGACACCAGGCGGCTCGCAGGCGATGTGCTGGAGCACGAGCGTGCGCATCGTCCGAACCTACAAGAGCGCGAAACCGAGCGCGTCGGCGGCGACGGCCTGCTCGGCATCGCGCGTCACGAAGCTCACTTCTTCCCCTTCGCTCTCGCGGAATTCCAGTGCAACCGCGAGATGGATTGCATCGAGGGCTCGGAGGCGATAGCCGAGGACCAGCTTGCGCGCATGCGGGAGCACCTTCGCGGGATCGAGTCGGATCAGTTGGATCTGGCTACGAAGGTCAGCGTCGACC
>JACCUU010000192.1 GCA_013811645.1 Actinomycetota bacterium
GTGAAGATCCGCGGCAGGACGCCGGCCAGGGCAAGCATCACCAGAGCGAACACGCCTCCCGCCGCCACCGAGAGCCAGATCATCCGCTCGCCGGCCGCGTAGGCGCGTTCCGTACGACCCGCACCGAGCTCGCGACCGACGATGATCTGACCGGCGATCGCTACCGAGTCGAGGACGAGCGCGAGGAAGATAAATAACTGGAACGCGATCTGGTGCGCGCCGATCGACACCTCCCCGAAGCGGGTCGCGACTGCACCGGCGAGCACGAACGAGCCGATGAGCGCTGTCGTTCGCAGGAAGATCCACTTCCCGAGCCAGAGCACGCGCCGCGCGAGCACCAGCTCCGGCCGAGCCTCGCCGGCTCGGAGCCCGCGCACGATCACGAACACGAACGCCGCGCCCATTCCGAGCTGCGCCACCGCGGTTCCGGCGGCGGATCCTTCGATGCCCCAGCCGAACCCGTACACGAACAGCACCTCGAGGATGACGTTCACGACATTCCCGGCGATGACGATCACGAGCGGAGTCCGCAAGTCCGAGATCCCTCGCAGGTAGCCCTGCCCGCCCAGCGCGAGGAAGGCCGCGGGAAAGCCGATAGCGGCGATACGCAGATAGGTGACCGCGTACTCGGCGGCCTGTCCTTCCCCGCCCATCAGCGCCACGAGCGGCTCGGCGAAGATCGCGACGAGCGCCGAGACCGCGATCCCGAACCCGAGCGAGAGCCAGACTGCCTGCGCGCCGAGCCGGCGCGCGATCTCCGCCTGCCCTGCCCCGCCCGCCCGCGCGACCTGGGCGGTCGTGCCGTACTGGAGGAAGTTGAAGATTGCGAACAGGCTGCCGAGGATGGCCGCTGCGATGCCGAGCGCCGCGAGCTGCGACCGGCCGAGGTGGCCGACGATGGCCGTATCGACGAGAAGGTAGAGCGGCTCCGCGGCGAGTGCGCCCAGCGCGGGAACCGCGAGCTTGAGGATCTCGCGGTCGTACTGCGAGCGCAACTTCACGGATCCACCGGATGTAGGAGCCGGGCATGCCCGGCCCCTACGACCACGGACTTCGAATTCACTTGGTCGCGGCGATCGTCGCCTCATATGCGGCGACGTAGTTCGCGACCATGTGCTCCGGCGAGAACCGCTCCTCGATCTCGCGCCGCAGGACCGCCGGATCGAGGCTGTCTGCGCACTCGAGCACGCCTTCGTCCTCCATGTCGCGATAGCGGTCGACGATGACGCCGGTGCGGCCGTGCTCCAGGATCTCCGGAACGGCTCCGCGCCGCGTGGCGATGACCGGCGTCCCGCATGCCATCGCCTCGATGACGACGAGGCCGAACGGCTCCTCCCAGTCGATCGGGAAGATGAGCGCTCGCGCTCCCATGAGCAGCTCGACCTTGTCCGCATGGCCGACCTCGCCCACGTACTCGATCGAGTCGCCGAGGTGTGGGCGAATGAATTCGTCGAAGTAGCGGATCTCGAGCGGCTCCCGGCACTTGGCCGCGATCTTCAGCGGAAGACCCGTCTCGAGCGCGACCGCCAGCGCGCGATGTGCACCCTTGTCCGGGCTCATGCGCCCGAGGAAGAGGAGATAGTCGCCGCCCGACTTGCGACGGAACGGGTACACGGACAGGTCGAGCGCGTTCGGGCAGTTGGCGATCCACGGCAGATCCTGCTTCGGCTTCCGCTGATTCATGGAGATGGAGATCAGCTTCGCGTTCGGGGCGAGCTCGACGACCTGCTCGTAGAACCGGCCAGGATGACCGTCGAGAGGTCCGTGCACGGTGTGGCAGAAAGGCACTTCGAGAAGCCCGCCGAGCGCCAGCCCGAGGAGACCGGTGTGATCGTGCACGACGTCGAACTCGTTGCCCTTGCGGATCGCGTGCACCGTGAGCTGCATCTCCCAGTAGGTGTGGCCGATCCACTCGCTGGGCGCGGTCTGGAAGACGGACTCCAGTCGCGCCCGGGTCTGCGAGTCGCCCGACGCGAAGAGCGTGACGTCGTGGCCGGCGTCGACGAGACCGTCGGCCAGCAGCGCCACGACGCGCTCGGTCCCGCCGTACGCCTCCGGAGGAACCGGGAACCAGACCGGGCAGATGAGCGCCACCTTCACGGAGAGCTAGACACCCTCGGCAATCGTTACACGCCCGCGCTCGACTGCAACCGTCCAGTTGCGCCCGAACGCGCGGACACCCTCGACCCGCAGGCCCTCGAGCCAGCTCGGCAGCTCGTCCGTCACGTTGGAAGTGAGCCGCTGGCGCACCCGATCGGGCTCGATCCCGAGGAGAACGCGCACGAGCAGAATCGGCGTGCCCGCTGCCCAGGCCTGAGGCCGCGCGGCGGTGGGATACGCGATCGGAAACGGCGTCTCGTCGCGCGCATAGCCCGCAAACACCTCGGGCAGCGACCAGTCGAAGTGGGCAGCGGCCTCGATGAGCGCGCGCGCCACGCGCCTGGCCGCCTCCGGGTAGCCGTGCCGCGCGAGTCCCCAGGCGGTGAGCGACGTGTCGTGGGGCCAGACCGTTCCGTTGTGGTAGCTGATCGGGTTGTACGCGGCCTCGTCACTCGCCATCGTGCGGATGCCCCAGCCCGACCAGAGCGACTCCGAGAGGAGCTGGTCGACGACCGGCGCGACGCGTTCGGGAAGCACGATGCCGCTCCAGAGAAGATGCCCCATGTTCGAGCAGCGGGCGTCGACGTGCTTTTTCTCCCCGTCCAGCGCGAGCGCGAAGAAGCCTCCGCGTTCCTCCACCCAGAACGCCTTGTCGAACGCGGCCCGGAGATCGGCGGCCTCGCGCTCGAGCCGCTCGGCGAGCTCCGGCTCGCGCCACACGTCACGGGCGATCTCGGCCAGCCCGAGCTTTGCGTCGTACACGTAGCCCTGCACCTCGACGGGGGCGATGGGCGCGTCCGCGAAGCGCCCATCGTGGAAGCGTTGCGAGTCACCGGAGTCCTTCCACGACTGGTTCGTGAGGCCGCCGTCTGCCCGCCGCGCGTACTCGACGAAGCCGTCCCCGTCGAGATCACCGTGTCGGTCGATCCACTCCAGCGCGAGCATGGCGGGCTCTCGCAACCGCCGGACGAGGGTCGCGTCGTCGGTCCAGCGCCAGGTCTCCGCGAGGAGAACGAGAAAGAGCGGCGTGGAGTCGATCGAGCCGTAGTAGCGCGGGAACCAGAACTCGGCGGCGCGGCCGTGCCGAACCTCGTGGACGATCTTCCCGGGCTCCGCGTCGATCGCCGGATCTACCGTCTGCGCTTGCAGCTCGGCCAGAGCGTCCAATGCGCCGATCGCCGGCTCCGGGCCTAGAAGCAGCGACTGGAGCGAGGTGATCGCCGTGTCTCGGCCGAACACGGTCATGAACCACGGCATGCCGGCGGCGAAGAGCGGCCGCCGGAACTCGCCCGTGCGCATGCGCAGCGCGGCGAGGTCCGCGATGGAGCGATCGAACGCGCGGCGCAGGCTCTCCCAGCCACCGCGAACCCGCGGGACTCGCAGCGTCCAGGCGGCGACGACGTCTCCGAGCGTCTCGCGCTCGTCGCTCAGATGCTCGGCGAGCTCCCCGTCCGTCTCGGAGTCGAGCGACGGCACGACGTCGACGGTGAGATCCCAGCGCTCGTGCGGATCGAGCGAGAGATCGAATGTCACTCCGCCCTCGTGGAGCCGGCCGTCCTGGGAGAGAACGATGCGGGTCCTCAGATCCCCCACCGGATCGACGATCAGGAGCTGGCGACGCACCTCGTCGTAGGTCGAGGGCGCTGCCGGCGGAAGATCTGGAGCGTTCTCGGGATCGCCGAGCGCGAAGTCGTGGAGCTTGACCGAGATGATGTCCGCGAAGTCAGCGGCGAGCTCGAGAGAGGCCTCGAAGTCGAGCCGGTGCATGCTCTCGTTGCGGATCGCGATCCGCTCCTGCATCCCCGTGCCGAC
>JACCUU010000168.1 GCA_013811645.1 Actinomycetota bacterium
CTCCGGGCGGCGACGTCGAGAACGAATCGGGTCGCGACGCTGACGATCGTGCGGGCCGCTCCCGAGCGAACCACCGCCGAGGCGCTTGCCATGGGAATCGACCGCCGGCTGTCGGCGTACAAGACCTACAACTCGGGCACGTCGGATCGCATCACCAACCTCCGCCTCGGGGTGTCGCTCCTGGACGACACGCTCCTCGCTCCCGGGGAGACTTTCTCGCTGAACGACACGATCGGAGAGCGAACGGAGGAACGAGGCTTCCGTCCTGCGCCCGTGATCATCGGCACCGAATACGCCGAAGAGGTCGGTGGGGGCACGTCTCAGGTCGCCACCACCGTGTTCAACGCGGCTTGGGAGGCGGGCCTCAGGATCTCCGAGCGAAATCCGCATGCCCTGTACATCAGCCGCTATCAGCTGGGTCGTGACGCGACCGTGTACTGGCCGTCGCTCGATCTCAAGTTCGTGAACGACACGAAGCGATGGGTGCTGGTGAAGGGTTTCGTCGAGTACGACGGGATCGTGGTCTCGATCTACGGCGGCGAGGATCGCCGCGTCGACAGCTCCGAGGGGACGATGGAGATCACAGGCCCGGTCGTCGTGGAGCGAGAGGAAGATCCCACCCTGGCACGCGGAGAGACGGTCGTGGACGAGGAGGGCACCCCGCCGAGCGCGACCTCGGTGACGCGAACGATCTACGACAGGAACGGCGCCGAGCTGCGCACCGAAACCTGGAACACGTCGTACGAATCCCATGCGCGAATTGTCCGCGTCGGCACAAAGGAGCCGAAGCCTGCAAAGCCGCCCAAGGTCCCGCCGGGCGACGCGCCGAAGACCCTCCCGGGCGAGCGGCCCAGCACTACGACTCCTCAGAAGCCCTAGGGGAAGCCCCGGCTACAGCCTCGGCCAGCCACGCGGGCACCCGGACGGGCCGATAGGTCTCGCGGTCGACTGTTGCATGGAGCGAGTAGCCCTCGGCGACCCGCTCGTCTCCTCGGGTGATCAGATACTCGTAGCGAAAGCGGGCACCGCGAACGTCGACGCAGCGAGCCCAGACCCTGAGCCGCTCGTCGAAGTAGGCAGCTCGCCGATAGCGCACATGCACCTCGGTCGTGAGCGCTTCGATTCCCTGATCCCGGATCGACTGATAGCCGCCCGCGTGGAGCTCGAGGTACTCCACCCGCGCGACCTCGAACCAGACGAGGAACGACGCGTGGTGGGCTATGCCTTGCGCGTCGGTCTCGGCGAAGCGCACCTTGACCTCGGTCGAGAACGAGAAGCCTGCCACGGGCCCAACCCTAGAATCCAGCGGTGTCTGCTGCGGATCTAGCTGCTCTGATCGTCGAAAGGCAGCCGTGCGTGGTGCTCACGGGCGCGGGCATCTCGACCGAGAGCGGGATCCCGGACTTCCGCTCGGCGACGGGAATCTGGGCAGAGGTCGATCCCTTCGAAGTCGCGTCGATGCGGGCCTTCAGTCGAGATCCCGAGCGCGTTTGGGGCTTCTACCGCACGCGCATCCACTCGCTCCTGGCCGCGGAGCCGAACGTTGGCCATCTGGCGCTGGCCGAGCTCGAAGAACGGAGTCTCGTTCAGGCGATCGTCACCCAGAACATCGACATGCTGCACCGCCGAGCCGGAAGTCGCGAGGTAGTCGAGGTGCACGGCTCGATCCGCACGGCGGAGTGTCCAAACTGTCTGTGGAGCGAGCAAACCGCTGATGTTCTGGCACAGCTCGAGGTGCGACCGGCTCCGGTCTGCATCCACTGCCGAGAGATCCTCAAGCCGGGAGTCACGCTCTTCGGCGAGCTGCTTCCACCCGGTGCGATCGAGCGTGCGGTCGAGCTCGCGCGGGCGGCTGAGCTGATGCTCGTCGTCGGATCGTCGCTCGAGGTCTGGCCGGTCGCGGGCCTTCCGCTCGAGGCGCGCTCGTTCGCCGTGGTCAACCGTGGGCCGACGGCGCTCGATGCGCGGGCATCGCTCGTAATCGACGCCGGTGCCGGAGAGACGCTGTCGGCGCTTGTCGCCGAGCTCAGTCGAGCTTCACCGCAAAGCGCTTCGTGAACCTCGTGCCCTGCGCGGAAAAGGAAACCGCTCTCCGCAGCGTCTTCCCGCCAGGCCGCATAGCGGCGCAACGCTCTCATGTCGTGCTGTTTGCATCAAGCATGAGAACGCCGTCGTGGGAGACGCGTGATATGACTCGTGTCATGAGCGCGTCGAGTGACAGGCCCGCGGCTGGCGCCGGGCTCGGTGACAAGGACTTCGTGAGTCGCCTCGCGGACGCAGGCGAGGAGGCGCTCCAGCGCCTTTCCGACCTTCCCGGTGGGCAGCGGGCGGTAAGCGCGTTCAACGATCTCCGTTCGCGCGTCGACGAGCTCGGAAAGAAGGTCCGCGGCATCGATGCTCTCGAGGCACGTATCGCGAAGCTGGAACGTGAGGTCACGGCACTGAAGAAGCCGCCCGCACGCCGCTCGGCTCCCCGCAAGCCTTCCTCGTAGGACTCAACCCAGGCGGGGCACGCGCACGCGCAACGCCTGCGGCACGACCTCGAAGCGTGCGGGCGTCGTGCCAGGCTGTTCGCCGTCGAGCTCGATCGGAAGCGGCTCGTCTGCATCCACGGTGACGACGCGGCCGCGGAGGACTTCCAGGCGCGGATGCGGAAGGTGCTTGCCGCGGTAGCTCCTAGGGAGCGTCAGGAGGAGATCCCGCTTGGTGACGTCGCCGATCAGGAGCACGTCGAAGAGGCCGTCGTCCGGTTCGGCCTCCGGCAGCATCATCATTCCGCCTCCGAGATAACGGCCGTTCGCGACCATGGCGTCGATCATCTTTCCGCCGCGGATTTCGTCGTCGACCGAGATGCGCATCTCACCCGTTTGCCAGCCGGCGAAGGCGGCGAGCGTCGCCCAGTAATAGGAGATCTTCCCGCCCAGAGCCTTCGAGGTCTCGTTCGCGCGCTTTGCGATCGCTCCACTGATCCCCGCGCTCCCGACGTTCGCGAAGTGGGCGCGCGCCTCCGTTCCCGACCAGGTTCGGTAGGTCACGAGCCCGAGGTCGATCGCGCGGGTCTCTCCCGTGAGCGCGACCTCGACTGCGGCTGCGAGCTTGCGCGGGATTCCGAGGCTTCGTGCGAAATCCCAGCCGGTTCCGCGCGGAATGACGGCGATCTCGACGTCTTCAGCGCCGACTGTCCCGTTCACCACCTCGTTGACCGAGCCGTCGCCGCCGACGACGACCAGCAGCTCCGCCCCCTTGCGCACGGCCTCCTCGGCAAGCGTGCTGAGCTGACCTGGCTCCTCGGAGATGAGCGCGTCACCCGTCAGCCCCAGAGTCGCGGCACCGTGCGAGATCTCCGGCCAGCGACGGCCGGTCGAACCGGCCGCAGAGGCGGGATTGACGAGAAAGACCGTGCTAATGACTGCGCCCGGCCGTCGCCGTCTCGAGCGCGATCCTCGTCATGCGGTCGACCGCGGCGCGCAGCTCGTCATCCGCGATTCGGACGAACTCGCCTTCGACGTGGATGTCGCTGACGGTCAACAGGCAGCCGGCGTGCACTCCGCGGAGCGCTGCGAGCGTGAACAGCGCGGCGGCCTCCATCTCGACCGCGAGGATTCCGCGCTTCGACCAGCGCTCGTACTGGCCTGGATCGGGGTTGTAGAAGAGGTCGCTGGAGACGATCGGGCCGACGCGGAGCGTCTCCTTGCCGGTCTTCGCCACGTGGACGGCCTCGTGGATCAGCTCCCAGCTCGCCGTCGGGCAATGGGGTTCACCGAGGACGAGATGGGTTGCGGTCGCGTCCGCAGGCACGGCGGTGAGCGCTACGATCAGGTCGCCGAGCGCGTGGTCGGACTGCAACCCTCCGCAC
This sequence comes from Actinomycetota bacterium, assembly GCA_013811645.1. Taxonomy (GTDB): domain Bacteria; phylum Actinomycetota; class Thermoleophilia; order Gaiellales; family Gaiellaceae; genus GMQP-bins7. The sequence goes on from JACCUU010000168.1 coordinate 3,857, forward strand.
GTTCCGACGCGGAGCAGCCGCGTGACGCCGAGCTGGATCAGCTCCTCGAAGACGATGGTCGCCGAGGGGCAGCCCATTCCGGTTCCCTGGACGGAGACCGGCTTTCCCTCCCAGCTACCGGTGAACCCGAGCAACCCACGCTCTTCGTTGACCTGGACGACGTCGGTCAGGAACGTGTCGGCGATGTACTTCGCGCGGAGAGGGTCGCCCGGAAGGAGACAGGCCTCGGCGTAGTCGCCCGGGTCTGCACGGAGGTGGATCGGCACGGCGGAAGCCTATAGCGGGAGGACGTGCCGACCAGCGACCTAGAGTTTCATCCGTGGGCGCCAAGATCGTCGACCCGTCCCAAGAGCAGATTCTGCGCTTCTGTGCGGAGGATCCGGTCGAGCGCGTCTTTCTCGAAGACGTCGCCAGACGGGGCCTGGGCCGCTTCGTCGGACTCGCGGATGGCGGGGAGCTCCAGGCGCTCTGTCACGTCGGCGTGAACGCCGTGCCCTCGGGGAGTGGCTGCGGCGCGTTCGCTCGCGAGGTCGCGCGCGTCTCGCCGAGGATGCTGATCGGCGAGGCGCAGGCGGTCTCGGAGCTCTGGGAAGGAGTTCGTTCCCGTCTGTCGCGGCCCCGCGAGGATCGTCCCGGGCAACCCGTGTTCGTGCTGAGCGACGCTCCCGCGGAAAGCGGCACCGGACTGCGCGCAGCGACGCCGGACGATCTCGAGCTCCTCGTACCAGCCTGCGCCGCCGCGCACGAGCAGGAGATCGGCGTCGATCCACTTCGCCGGGATCCAGAAGGCTTCCGCTGGCGGACGCGCACTCAGATCGAGGAGGGGCGCTC
>JACCUU010000035.1 GCA_013811645.1 Actinomycetota bacterium
TCGACTCCTCGGCGCTCGAGCGTGCGCAATCCGTCCCCGAACGAACGCTCGGCAGAGGCCGTTCGCGTCTGCTGCTCGAGACGACGCAGACGCTCGTCGAGCTCGTCCAGCTCGGCGCGGCTCATGCCTGCGGCGACCGCCGTCGTGCCCTCGCCGCTCGCTCCCGCGGCCTGCTCGATCGCCCGTCCGTGCTCGAGGAGTGTGAGCTCGCGACGGGCAAGATCGTCGCTCTGGGCGGCGAGCTCGGCCTGCGTCCGCGCGAAGGCCTTCTCGGCCTGCTGGAGCTTCGTCAGCCGTGTCTCGATCTGTGCAAGGCGGGCTTCCGCGTCCGGAGCCCCGGTCTTGCGAGCGAGCTCGGCCTCTTCCCTGATCATCGTGCGCTCCCGGGCGGCGAGCTCGTTCTCGCGGCGATTCAGTTCCTGCGCGCGAGCCGCGAGTCCGACCTGTGCGTGGACGAGTGCTTCGTCGGCGCCGGCGGGAAGCGATGACATTCCCCCTCGACTTGCCTTCGCGATGGTGTCAGCGAGCTGGCGCTCTTTCTTCTCGACGGAGGCAACCCTCTCCGTCAGCTCTTTGCGCAACCTGCCCAGCTCGTCCTCGGCGGCGATACGGATCGCGCGCAGACGGTCGTACTCGGCATCGATCGAGGCCGGCTCGGGTACCTCGCGTCGGCCGAAAAGGGGCACTCGTCGATGATATGCGGGAGCCGGTCGTTCTCCTGCAACGAGCGCTACGCGGCGCGCTCCAAGCGCTCTTCGGCGCGCGCCCGACGGACGATGTCCTCCCGCTCGCCGAAGCGCAGGCGGGCTTTCTCCATGCGGAGCAGCTGCCAAAGCTCCTGCAGGCGGGCATCGAGCTCGCCGATCTCTTCCTTTATCGCAGGATCGAGCCCTCCGGAGAGCGTGTGCCAGAGGTCCTGGCGCTCCTCCGAGATGCGCTCGATCTCAACGTGAATCTGATCAGGTGTCATGCTCGCTGAAACGACGGCCATTGCCGCTTCATTCCCGAGGAGAAACGCGTTCAAACCTCAGTCGTAGCCGAGCTCTGCAATCCGATCTTCGTCCAGCCCGAAGTAGTGTGCGAGCTCGTGCAACACGGTGATTCTGATCTCCTCGCGTAGCTCGCGAGGGTCCGGAAAGCTCTCCTCGAGAGGAATCCGGTAGATCGAGATCTTGTCCGGGAGCTGACCGCTCATGTCGCCGCGCTCGGGCAGCGGCACGCCATGGTAGAGACCGAAGAGATCGGGGTCCTCGGGGTGCTCATCCTCGGCGACGACGGCGACGTTCTGCAGCGCCCGGGCAAGCTCGGGCGGGAGCTCGTCGAGCGCCGCCCGAACGTGATCGTCGAATGTCATTTCACTATCTGATGACGAGAGCCATGAGCGCCTTCTGGGTGTGCAGGCGGTTCTCAGCCTGCTCCCAGGCGAGGCAGCGAGGGCCGTAGAGGACGTCGGCGGCGATCTCCTCACCGACGTGTGCGGGCAGGCAGTGGAGTGCCATGGCGTCGGGTGCGGCGAGGGCCAGGAGCTGCGCATCGACTCGATAGGGCTGGAGGTCCTTGAGGCGCCGCGCACGATCGTCGTCCTGACCCATGCTCGCCCAGACGTCGGTGTAGACCGCGTGCGCGCCACGCACCGCTTCGCGCGAGTCGGTGCCGAGCTCGATGCTGCCTCCGTTGGCACGTGCATCCTCCATGGCGGCGTCGACGAACGCCGGATCGGGCTCGTAACCGGGCGGCGTGGCCGCGGCGAAGACCATCCCGAAGCGCGCAGCGATGCGCATCAGCGAGTGGCAGACGTTGTTCCCGTCCCCCACGTATGCAAGCCGAATCCCGGAGAGCTCCCCGAAACGCTCGCGGAGCGTCATCGCGTCGGCGAGCGCCTGCAGGGGGTGGCTCTCGTCGGTGAGGCCGTTGATTACCGGGATCGCCGCGTGCTCCGCAAACTCCTCGACCTCCTCCTGGTCGAACGTGCGGATCATCAGTGCGGAGAGAAAGCGGGAAAGGACGAGTGCCGTATCACGGTACGACTCGCCACGCGCGAGCTGGAGCTCACCTGCCGGGAGGAAGAGCGCCATCCCGCCGAGCTCCGCGATCCCGACCTCGAAGGCGACGCGCGTCCGCGTCGAGGGCTTGTGAAAGATGAGGCCGATGGTCCGTCCGGGGAGGACCCGAAGCTCACGGCGTCGCGCTCGCTCGGCCTTGAGCTCGTCCGCCAGGTCGAGCAGGGTCTCGAGCTCGTCGCGACTCCAGGCAGCGACCCGGGTGAAGCTTCGGCCCTTCAGGCCTTGGGGGACTCCGGCCACCAGCTGATGCTAGGCGCTGTTCATGCCTCCCGCCTGTCCGCCACCCGCGCGCTAGAGTCGCGCCGTGTCCACCTTCGCCGACGCCCTCAACGATCAGATAGGCCACGAGTTCGGCGCATCGCAGCAGTACATCGCCATTGCGGCCTTCTACGACGGCGAGACGCTTCCGCTGCTTGCCGCGCACTTCTACCGGCAGGCGGTGGAGGAGCGAAATCACGCGATGATGATCGTCCAGTATCTCCTGGACTCGGACGAACGGGTCACGGTGCCGGGGGTCGTCGCGCCGCAAACGGACTTTTCGGACGCGGTGGCGCCTGTCGCTCTCGCGCTCGCGCAGGAGAAGCGCGTCACCGACCAGATCGTCGAGCTCGTCAAGCTTGCGCGCGCAGAAGGAGAGCTGGTCGGAGAGCAATTCTTGCACTGGTTCCTGCAGGAGCAGCGCGAGGAAGTCGCGTCGATGACCGAGCTCCTGGCGATCGTCGAGCGTGGGCGCGACAACCTCCTGCATGTCGAGGAGTATCTGAATCGCTCGTCCGGTGGGGACAACGCGCTCGAGGCCGGCGCGCCGCCCGCGGCCGGCGGCGCGCTGTAGATCTCGTCGTGCTCCACCGTCGACGATGTTCGAGCTGAGCTTTCAGACCGAGCGCCGGACTCAGCTCCTCGACATCACGCTCGAGGTGCGCGAAGCCGTGTCCGGCCAGGAGGGATCCGCACTTCTCGTCTATGTGCCGCACACGACGGCAGGGGTGACCATCAACGAGCACGCCGATCCAGCGGTCGCACGCGATCACGAGACCGCGCTCGAACGGATGGTCGAGAACGGCTGGCCGTGGCAACACCACGAGCCGGGCGAGGAGAACGCCCCGACACACGTTCGTGCCTCGTTGATGGGGTCGAGCGTCGTGGTGCCCTTGCGGGACAGCGGCGCACTCGCGCTAGGAACGTGGCAGGGAATCTTCCTCTGCGAGTTCGACGGACCGCGCGAGCGGACGGTGTACGTCTCCGTTCTCCGCTAGGCGACCCTCTCGAGCGACCGAGTTCGTATCGAGAGAAACAAGGGTCTGACCCTGGGCATGTCCTCTCGGGCCACGTCCTCGCGTGACAAGTTCGCGCCGATCGTTCCACGGCTACGCTGGCCGCCATGGCTGCGCCTGTTCGGAGGGGGGAGGAGCTCGAGCTCCGAATCGACTCGCTCGCCTACGGCGGGAACGGCGTCGCCCGCCTGAACGGCTTCGTGGTGTTCGTGCGCGGCGCCCTTCCCGGTGATCGCGTGAGCGCCAGGGTGACGAAGGTCAAGCGCGGGTTCGCCGAGGCCGAGGCGCAGGAGGTCCTGGAGGGGAGCGGCGACCGTGTCGAGGCGCCTTGCCCGCACTTCGGCATCTGTGGCGGTTGCCGCTTCCAAGACCTCGCCTACCGGGCGCAGGCCGCCGCCAAGGAGCAGCAGGTCCTCGACTCGCTGGTTCGTATCGGGAGGCTGCCGAACGCGATGGTCGAGCCGATTGTGCCCGCGGCGTCGCTCTATCACTACCGAAACAAGCTCGAGTACTCGTTCACGACGACGGAGGACGGAATCGATCTCGGGTTCCATCGTGCAGGTCGCTGGGACGAGGTCATCGGACTCGATGTCTGCCTTCTCACGACCGATCTCGGCAACTCCGTCCGCGAGGCGGTGCGGGATTGGGCACGCGAGGAAAAGCTGGAGCCGTACGATCAAGCGACAGGCGAGGGGTATATCCGGCACCTCGTTTTCCGCGAGGGCAGAAACACGGGCCAGGCGCTCGTCGTGCTCGTCACTGCCCCGGGCGAGCGGTTCGAGACCGGGTACTTCGTCGATGTCCTTCGGCGCTTTCCGGAGGTGCGCTCGATCCACTGGGCGGTAAACGACACGCCGGCCGAGCACACGAACGTACCGACGAAGCTGCTCTGGGGAGAGGACGCGATCGAGGAACGGATCCTGGGGCTGCGCGTTCGGGTCCGCCCGGGCGCGTTTCTCCAGACGAACACCGAGATGGCCGAACGGCTCTACTCGATCGCGGGAGAGTTCGCAGGCCTGACGGGGGTCGAAAACGTCTTCGACCTCTACTGCGGCACGGGAACCATCGGCCTTTCGCTCGCTCCGGCCGCGAAGACGGTCTGGGGCCTCGAGATCTCCGAGGAGGCGATTGCCTGCGCGATCGAGAACGCCGAGCTGAACGAGATCGAGAACGCGAGGTTCTTCGCTGGCAATGTCGGGCAGACGCTCGAGGAGCTCGTCGAGGAGGCGGGATCACCCGATGTGGTCGTCGTCGATCCGCCACGCGCAGGGCTTGCGGGCAAGGCGCTCCGCCGACTGGGCGAGCTCGGCGCTGCAAGGATCGTCTACGTGTCCTGCAACCCGACCACGCTGGCTTCGGACGTCAAAGTGCTGCTCGAAGAGTTCGGCTACGAGCTCGTCCGCTGTCGCCCGGTCGACATGTTTCCCCATACCCCGCACGTGGAGTCCGTCTCGCTGCTCGAGAAGCGCGGCTTATAGCAGTTTGTTATCCGGCCTCCCGCCCGCGGGCGGCGTAGGCGGCACGCGCTTCGCGCCAAAGGAGGTCGAGGTTCGGAAGCAGGAAACCGAAGCAGACCGCGGGGAGTGCGGGAAGGCCTGAAGTGTCCAGGAAGTACACGAGGATCAACGTCAGCGAGAGCAGCCCGGTCATCGACAGCCACGTCAGGGCAACTCGGAGCCGGAACCGCTGCGCCGCGGCGAGGAAGAGCGCGAAGAAGACGATGTCGGGCGGCCCGATGTTGGCCGTCGCAGTCTCGCCCGGGACGTGAATCGCGATGGAGATCCCTTCGAAGATGCCCGGCTTCTCCTCGGTCACGTAC
>JACCUU010000204.1 GCA_013811645.1 Actinomycetota bacterium
GCATCGAAGCGCTCGAGGAGATCGCCAACGCGACCCTCGTGCTCGACCCGGACTGGCTCGAGGACATCACGCTGAACACCGTCGAGCCGTCTCCCGTGGGAGAGGCGAGCCAGGACGGTCGTATCGCGCTGGAACTCGGTCGCATCCAGGCGGGCGACGAGCACCGGCTCTACCTGCACTTCCAGGTCAACCCGACCGCGCTCGGAAGGCGCTCCCAGGACGTGGATCTCTACGACGGCGAGCGGCTACTGCTCTCCCTCGACCGCGACGCGATCGTCTGGCCCTGAGTCGAGATGGACATCGTTCTCCGCGCCACCCTCGCGTTCTTCTTCGTCCTCTTCGTGACGCGGATCGTCGGTCGGCGCGAGCTCGCCTCGCTCCAACCCTTCGACCTGATCCTCCTCGTCATGATCGGGGATCTCGTCCAGCAGGGCGTGACTCAGAACGACTTCTCGGTGACAGGGCTCGTGCTCGCGGGCGGGACGATCGCGGTGCTCACCGTGGTCGTCTCGTACGGGAGCTTCAAGGTGCCCTTCCTGCGGCCGATGATCGACGGCGAGCCGGTGATCGTGGTCCAGGACGGAGAGCCGATCGACCGGAACCTGGCACGGAACAGGATCACGCTCGGCGAGCTTCTCGCGGCAGCGAGACAGGAGGGGATCGGATCGCTCGACCGTGTGGAGTGGGCCGTGCTCGAGACTAGTGGCCGCATCAGCTTCATCGAGCGCCAGTAACCGCCTAGCGGCTCTCACTCGTTTCCCGGATCCTCGAGACGACCTCCTCCGCGATCTGATTTGGGATCGGAACCGAGAGGTTGTAGTGCTCGATCTTCCACTCGTTGTCCCGAACCTGCAGGACTCCAGTGCCACGGCAGGCGCCGTACGACTCGTTCTCGAGGCGTTCGTCGAACCACGCCGTGCGACCATCAGCTGCGAGCTCGACGGACCTCTGCGACGGCACATACGTCCAGCCGATCCCACGCGAGAAATACGAGTGGATGAAGGAGCGATACGCCTCGCCCGCCCATCGCTCGCCCCCGTCGGTGCCGAGTAACACCGCCTCCGGCGAGAGCAGTGCCAGATATCTCGCTTCGTCTGCGTGTGAGGCGGCGGCGTGAAATTCGTTCAACACCGCCTCGATGCGCGCGATCTCGGCGTCCGTCGCCATCACGATGTCGTCGAGCGATAGTTCATCGCTGCCGGTCCGGCCAGCCGTGCGCTCATCACCGTCTCCGCCGCCTCGGCTGCCTGCGAGTGGCCAGTTACCGCTGCGAGGAAGTCTTCGCGATCGAGCGCATACAAGACGACTGGAGTGCGCGCGGTTACCGTCGCGGTCCGAGGAATGTCGCGTATGAGCGCTATCTCGCCAAAGTACCCGCCGGGTCCGAGCTCGGAGAGAACGGCACCGCTCTGAGAAACCTCCACCTCGCCTTCGGCGACGATGTAGAAACGATCGCCGGAGTCACCTTCGCGGACGATCATCGTGCCCGGCTCCAGGCGCATCGGGACGAGACGGCTTGCCAGGTGCTCGAGTGATCCGCCGGGCAGCGGGGCGAAGATCGGGACGGAGGCGAGAATCCTGAGTTCGTCTGCGTCCGGAGCCGGAGCAGCAGCATCGATCTTCGCGACCTTCGCACCGAGCAGGACGACGAGGACCGGGAGAAAAGCGCCCGCGGTGATGAGCGCCGCCTTGATGCCCAGCCAGGCGATCAGCACCGGTACGAGCGCCGCCCCGATGCCGATCGAGGCGAGCCAGAGCATCTGGATGACGCCGAAGACTCTCGCCATCACATCGTCCGGAACTGCGCGCTGGACGAGCGTCAGGCCCGAGACGTCTACCAGCGAGCTTCCAATCCCCAGCACCGCCAGCACGATGATCGCGGTGAGGGTGTTGGGCCAGATGCCGATTGCGATCAGCGGCAGTCCCATGAGCGCAATGCCCGCGATGAAGGGAGTGCTCAGTCGTTGTGTCCCAGCCAGCGAAAGGGCTCCGGCTGCCCCGATGAACGCTCCCACTCCGATCGCCGAGTTAAGGTAGCCGACCCCGCCTTCTCCGAGGTCCAGCAGCTCGATCGCCGACACGACGATGAACACCTGGACCGCGCCGGCGATAGCGGTCTGCGCCGTGAGGAGCACCATCATCACCCGGAGCGCTGGGTGCCGCCCGAGGGTCGTGAAGCCCGCGAAGGCTTCGGAGAGGATCGTCCCGGCCTCGAGTTCGCGCTTCGGCCTGGGCACGTGCTCGATCCTGACGAGGACGAGAAACAGAGTTGACGCGACAATCATCAACGCGGTCAGTGCGAAGACGACTCCGGTGCTGGCGATGCCGAGGAGAATGCCCGCGATTGCGGGTCCGACGAAGATCGCAATGCTTTCGACTCCGCTCGCCACAGCGTTGGCCGCGGTCAGCTCGGTCGGCGTTTGGGCGAGCGCCGGTGTGAGTGCAGCTTGCGCCGACCGAAACGGAGTCGTCGCGATAGTGGCCGCAATCGAAAACGCGTAGACGAGTGTCGAAGGCGCATCGGCGAA
>JACCUU010000205.1 GCA_013811645.1 Actinomycetota bacterium
TGATCGGGCGCGGCCGCAAAGCACGGACGCGTGCCTTCCTCGCGGGCAGCGCCGTCGCCATCGCTGTCGCGGTCGCGTGCACGCGTGTTCTTCTAGACTTCCATTGGCTGAGCGACGTGATCGCAGGCCTGGCGCTCGGCTGGGCGTGGTTCGCGGTCTGCAGCATCGCGTTCGGCGGCAGGATGCTCAAGTTCGGCGCCGCCGTCGAGGAGGCCATCGAAGAGGCAGACGTCGAGAGTCGCAGGCCCACGGCAGCGCGCGCAAACTGAGTGATCGAAAGGCGCAAGGAGTCCCAGCGTCAGCGCTTGAGGCAGGATGGAATGACGCCGATGCATGATGCAGACGTGACCTCCCGTGTGGACATCCCCGGCGAGCGGCTGCTCAACCGCGAACTCTCCCTGCTCGACTTCCATGCGCGCGTCCTCGAACTGGCCGGAGACGAAGCAATACCCCTGCTCGAACGCGTGAAGTTCTGTTCGATCCTCTCCTCCAACGTCGACGAGTTCTTCCAGGTGCGCGTTGCCGGCCTCCTCGGTCAGGCGGAGTCTGCTCTCACCGTGCACTCGGCCGACGGGCTCACGCCGAACGAGGCGCTCGCGCAGATCCGAGAGCGAGTGCTCGACCTCGTCTCGCGTCAATCGCGCATCTGGAAACGCGAGCTCCGTCCCGCGCTTGCGGCAGAGGGAATCGTGATCGGCGGGATCAAGGACTGTCACAAGAGGGATCTGAAAGAGCTCGATCAGCGCTTCGAGCGTGAGATCTATCCCGTGCTCACACCGCTCGCCGTCGGCCCGGGACAGCCGTTTCCCTACATCTCCGGCCTTTCATTGTCCCTCGCCGTCTTTGTCCAGGACCCGGAGAGCGGCGAGGAGCGATTTGCCCGGGTCAAGATCCCCGAGGGGCTGCCACGCTTCCTCGCGGTGGGTCGCGACGGCCTGTATGTGCCACTCGAGCAGGTCATCGCGCATTTCCTCGCGAGGCTCTTCCCGGGAGTGTCGGTCGTCGAGCGGGCGGTCTTCCGCGTAACCCGGGACGCGGACTTCGAGGTGTCCGACGACGCGGCGGATCTTCTCGAAGCCGTCGAGACCGAGCTGCGCAAGCGTCGCTTCGGCGACGTCGTCCGCGTCGAGGTGAGCTCGTCGGCGTCGGAGCAGATGGTCGAACGGCTGGCGAACGGCCTGGCGGTCGACGAATCCCAGGTGTACCGGATCGAGAGCCCACTCGACCTCGCGGATCTCATGGAGCTTGCGCAGCTCGACCGCCCCGACTTGAAGGACGAACCGCACGTGCCAGTCGTGCCTCCACGCTTCGCCGGCGCGCAGAGCCGGCCCGCTGCGCTGTTTCACGAGATTCGACGTGGAGACATCCTCGTCCACCAGCCCTACGACTCGTACCGCGCGAGCTTCGAAACCTTCGCTCAGGCGGCCGCACAGGATCCCGACGTCATCATGATGAAGACGGCCGTCTACCGAACGTCGAACGACAGTGCACTGGTGGGCTCGCTCATCCGCGGCGCCGAGGAGGGCAAGCAGTCAGTGTGTCTCGTCGAGCTCAAAGCACGGTTCGACGAGCGTCGGAACATCGAGTGGTCACACGCGCTCGAGCAGGCTGGAGTCCACGTTGCCTACGGCTTTCCGGACATGAAGATCCATGCGAAGACGACGCTCGTCGTTCGGCGCGAGGGCGGCGTCCTGCGCCGCTATGCCCATATCGGGACGGGCAACTACCACGCTGCGACTGCGCGTCAGTACGAGGACATCGGCCTCTTCACGGCCGACGACGACATCACGGCCGACATCGCGGAGCTCTTCAACTTCATCACCGGATTCGGACGGCCGCAGGAGTTCCGCAAGCTGCTCGTCGCGCCCTTCACGCTCCGGAGCGGTCTCGTCGCCGAGATACGCGCGGTCGCGGCGGCTGCAGCAGACGGCGAAACAGCGCGGATCAGGCTCAAGGTGAACCACCTGGTCGACCCGCACATCGTCGCCGAGCTCTATGCCGCTTCGCAGGCAGGTGCGGAGATCGACGTGATCGCGCGCTCGACGTGCGCACTGCGTCCGAGCGTCGAGGGCATCTCGGAGACCATCCGCGTCCGCTCGATCGTCGGACGTTTCCTCGAGCACAGTCGGGTGTTCGCATTCGAGGCCGGCAAACGATCGACGACGTACATCGGAAGCGCCGACCTCATGCAGCGAAACCTGGATCACCGCATCGAGGTTCTGGTCCCTGTCGAGAGCGTCCGAGCGCGCCAGGAAGTACACGCGATCCTCGACAGCGCGCTCGCGGACAATACGAACGCGTGGCTACTCGGGGCGGACGGCAGCTGGACGCGTGCCGCACCGGGGAAGTCCGACAAGCGGCACTCCCATCACGCGGCCATGATTCGCCGAGCGGCCGAGCGTGCGCGTCGCCGGACGCGCCGTGTCGACTGACCGGATGGCTAGGTCGTGACGAACGTCGGCGGCGCCGGACCTGAGAGCCTCTAACACAAGCTCTGAGTTGCCAGCGAGGCGTCACTGTGTCAGAGGCTCTTACGCGCCGTGGCACTTCTTGAACTTCTTGCCAGAGCCACACCAGCAGGGATCGTTGCGGCCGAGGTCTTTG
>JACCUU010000252.1 GCA_013811645.1 Actinomycetota bacterium
GCGCTGCCGCGAGAGCTCGACTCCGAGCGCGTGACCCCCGAGAATCTGGACGCCGCGCTTGCTCTGGTCCGAACGTGCCTGGACGCGGCGCTGGAGTCTGGGGTTCGGCTCGATCTCACCGAGCTCCAGGCAGCGGAGCTCCGCCAGACGCTCATCGCGGATCTCGAGGGGTTCTTGCGCGACGAAGCCGTCTCCGAGATGACGTTCGTGCCACGCCGGCTTGAAGTCGCCTTCGGTTCCGAGCGCGCGGCGCCTGAGCTTCAGCGCGGGCTCGATCTCGGCGACGGGCTTCGCCTGTCGGGAAAGATCGACCGGATCGACATCGACCCGTTCTCGGCGCGTGGGATCGTCCAGGACTACAAGTCGGGCAAGGGCGCGCATTCGGCGCGGGACATCGACCGCGATCTTCGTCTGCAGATCCCCCTGTACGTGCTCGCGCTTCGCGACCTGGTCGGTGTCGAGCCACTGGGCGGCCTGTACCGCGCGCTCTCGGGCAAGCGATCGACCAGGGGAATGCTTCGCGCATCCGCCCGAGACGACCTGCCTGGCTTCGCGAAGGACGACTACCTGGACGAGGACGCGTTCTGGGCCCAGGTGGAGACAGCCCGAGAACGCGCCGGGGCGAATGCGAAGCGCATCCGCTCGGGCGACGTGCAGCACGATCCGAAGGGCGACGGCTGTCCCGCATGGTGCGACTTGTGGCCGATCTGCCGGGTGCCTCGCGCATGACGAGCCTTGCCGAGCGCGCCACGACCCTCAACGACGAGCAGCTCGCGGCCGTCGAGGCGGCGGGAACGGTGTTCGTGTCGGCCGGCGCGGGGACCGGCAAGACGTCGGTGCTCGTCGAGCGCTACGTCCGCGCGGTCTGCGAACGCGGCCTGGACGTGGACTCGATCCTCGTCATCACGTACACGCGGAAAGCGGCCGGGGAGCTGCGCTCGCGCATTCGTAGCGCCTTCGTCGAGCGCGACCGCCTCGATCTCGCGCGGGAGCTCGACGGCGCGTGGATCTCCACTATTCACGGCTTCTGCAACCGACTCCTCAGGGCGCATCCCTTCGCGGTCGGACTCGACCCACGGTTCAGAGAGCTCGAGGATGCTGGTGCCGCGGTTCTGCGCGGAGAGGCGTTCCAGCGCGCGCTCGAGGAGTTCTGTGCGGGTGGCGACGAGGAGCGGCTACGACTCCTTGCCACCTATCGCGCCGACGGTTTGCGGCGCATGCTCACCGGGGTCTACGAGACCCTGCGTTCGGCCGGGCGCGACCTCGTGCTCGAGCTCGGCGAGCGCCCGGTGCTCGGGGATGCGATCGCGGCCTTTCGCGAGGAGGCCGACGCCCTCGCTGCGGACGGGTCCGCGACCGCGAGCCAACGGGGTTCGGCGACGGAGGCGTTGCGGACCGTGACCGGCTCCGCGCCGGCGGTTCGCGTCGTCGATCTCTCGGCGCTCCACGCCCGCGGGCCGCGCGCGGCGTCGTACGAGCTCATGCGGAAGGCCGTGGAGCGCTCGGCCCTCGAAGAGCTGGCCGCGCTCGACCGCGACTTGCTCCAGGACCTGCTCGAGCGCTTTGCCGCCGAGTACGCCGCTGCGAAGCGCCGTGAATCGGTGGTCGACTTCGAGGATCTCCAGCTCGCGGCAAGAGATCTCCTCCGCGACTCAGAGGAGGTGCGTGACTCGGTTCGGCTCCGCTTTCGCCTGCTGATGGTCGACGAGTTCCAGGACACCAACGGGCTGCAGTGCGAGATCGTCGACCTGGTGGCACATCCGGAGCTGACCGAGGTCTTCACGGTCGGCGACGAGTTTCAGTCCATCTACGGCTTTCGGCACGCCGATGTCGAGGTGTTCCGCGAACGCCGCGCTCGCGCCTCGAACCTGCTCACGCTCCGCTCCAACTACCGCTCGCGCCCGCAGGTGCTCGCGGCCGTGAACTTCCTCTTCGCAGGTGCCTTCGGCGACGAGTACCAGCCTCTGGCGGCGTCGGCGGAGTTCGCCGACCCGGTCTTCGGGCACCCAGTCGAGCTCATGGTCACGGACAAGGGGAGCTACCGCGACTCGGGAGAGCACTGGCGCCACGGGGAGGCTCGCGCGATCGCCGCGCGTGTGCGCGAGCTCGTCGACTCGGGCGCGGCGCTTCCGGGCGAGATCGTGGTGCTCTTCGCTGCCGGGACGGACGCCGAGCGGTACGAGGAGGCGCTTAGGTTGGAGGGGCTCCCGACCTACCGAGCGACTGGGCGCGGCTACTTCGGGCAGCAGCAGGTGGTCGACCTCCTCGGGTATCTGAGGCTTCTGCACAACCGCTACGACGACGTCGCGCTCGCCACCGTCCTCGCTTCGCCGCTGGTGGGGATCTCGAACGATTCCCTCGTCCTGATCCGCCGGAACGCAACCCGCCGGCCACTTTTCACTGCGCTCGAGCGAGGGCTGCCCGAGAATCTCGCCGTCGAGGACCAGAGGCTGCTGCGCGCGTTCCTCCAGCGCTACGACCGCCTCGTCTCGGCGTCGGCTCGAGTTGGCCTCGAACGACTGTGCGAGCAGATCCTCGCCGAGCACGACTACGACCTGGCGGTGCTAGCTCGCTGGGACGGCTCGCGCCGGTTCGCCAACCTGCGGAAGCTGGGCCGGCTCGCCCGCCAGTACGAGGCGATCCGTGGCACCGACCTTCCAGGATTCATCCGGTTCGTTCGCGAGCAGGACGCGCTCGGCGCGAGGGAGCTCGAAGCGGTCGCGGAGGAGGAAGGAGCAGATGCCGTGCGCCTGTTGACGATCCACGGCGCGAAAGGCCTCGAGTTCAAGGTCGTCATCGTGGCCGACGCCGGACGGGATGTCGGCGGTCCTCGCGGCGGAAGCGAGATCGTGGCCCTGTCGGACGGTCGCTTCGGGTTCCGCATGGTGCACCCGACGCACGGCGAGCGGCGACCCGTCTTCGACTTCGAGCAGGTGCGCGAGACCGAGCGGGAGCAGGAGCGCGCGGAGCGCCTTCGCCTCTACTACGTCGCGATGACCCGTGCGATCGACAGGCTAATCGTCTCCGGGGCGATCGACCACGAGCGAGCCGCGGATCGCGAGACCCCTATCGGGTGGGTGCTCGACCGGCTGGACGCTCATGAGGACGTGGCGGCAGCAGGCGAGGATCCGACCGAGCTCGAGCGGGGAGAGGCTCGTTTCCTGCTTCGCGTCCACCGCTCGTCGGGAGCCGTCGAGCCGCAGCGTGCGTTCGGGCCTGTGGCGCCGGACGCCGCGGAAGGACAGCTCGCACTCTTCGCCGAGTTGCCGCTCGGCCCCCCTCTGGTCGGGCTCGAGCTGCCCTCGCTTGCGCCCCCGCCCACGCCGCCGCTTCACGACGTGCGCCGTCTGTCGTACAGCGCTCTGGCGCTCTTCGAGCGGTGCTCCTACCGATACTTCGCCGAGCGCGTTCTCGGCCTTCCTCCCGTCGCCGCGGGTCGGATTGTCGATGCGGATGTGAGCGGGCTCGCCGGAACCGAGATCGGCGACGCCGTCCACCGACTGCTGGAGGAGATTCCGCTCCATGCTCCGGCTCCGCCGGCCCGCGCAGAGCTCGAGACAGCTGTGCGAGCGTGGTATCCGGCCGCGAGCGAGGCCGAGCTCGAGCGCATCGCCGGTCTCGTCGAGGCCTACTGCCGTTCGCCCCTCGCGCTTCGTATCGCCACGCTGGCGGGCGCACGTCCCGAGCGACCTTTCGCTTTCGAGCACGACGGGGTGCTCCTGCACGGGAGGCTGGACGTCCTCTGGCGCGAGGATGGCAAGGCGCTCGTCGTCGACTACAAGTCGAACCTCCTCGACGGTGCCGATCCGCACGAGATCGTGGAGGCCGACTACCGGTTGCAGCGGCTGGTCTATGCGCTCGCTTGTCTTCGGGACGGTGCGCAGGAGGTCGAGGTCGCCTATCAGTTCCTCGAGCAACCGGACGATGTCGTCTCTGCCACGTTCTCCGCCGATGATCTCGGTGAGCTCGAGTCCGGGCTGTCGGACGCGATCTCTCGCATCCGCGCGGGTGTGTTCGTTCCCACGCCGAGCGAGTTTGCATGCGCCGACTGCCCGGCGCTCGATCTCGTCTGCGCCGGGCCTCGTCTCCGCACGTGGGAGAGGTCCCAGCGGTAGAGCCATGCGCGTCGCTGCCTTGTACGACGTCCACGGGAACCTTCCGGCGTTGGAGGCCGTGCTGGCCGAGGTCGAGCGCGAGAAAGTCGAATTGACAGTCGTGGGTGGTGACGTTCTCTGGGGTCCCTTCCAGTCGGACTGCCTCGAGCTTCTGCGAGCTCACGGTGCGCTGTTCGTTTCGGGGAACTGCGAGCGCGAGGTTCTCGCAGGCGCTGACGAAAGCTCCGCGTGGTGCCTCGGCCAACTGAGCTCGAGCGAGCGCGAGTTTGTGTCCACGTGGCCGGCCGAGGTCGAGCTCGAAGTCGAAGGCTTGGGGCGATCTCTCTTCTGTCACGCGACACCGCGCTCTGACGAGGAGATCCTGACTCGCCTAACGTCTGACGCGGACATCGCAGCCGCGCTCGAGGGAGCCGACGCGGACATCGTCGTCTGCGGCCACACGCACGTCCAGCAGGAACGGAGAGTGCCCGGGGTCCCGGCGCTCGTCAACGCAGGCAGCGTCGGATTGCCGTACCAGGGCCGGCCGGGTGCCTTCTGGGCGGTTCTCGACGGAGGAGTCGAGTTCAGGCGGACGGAGTACGACTTCGCGCAGGCACTGGACGTCCTGAGTGCCTCCGCGTTTCCGGGAGCGGGCACGATCTTCAGGGACTCGATCGCTGGCGCAGTCACCGCGGAGTCCGCGACTGCGTACTTCGAGACGAAGCGGCGTGGCGCGTAGCTACGTACGGGAGGCTCGCCGCAAAGGTCTCGGACGGCGGCGCGAGCGGATCGGGCGGATCGTCGAACGCCTCGCCGTGGAGCACGAAGACGCGACGATCGCGCTTCGTTTCCGCTCCCCGCTCGAGCTGCTCGTCTCGGTGATGCTGTCGGCGCAGACGACCGACATCAACGTCAACCGCGTAACGGGACCGCTCTTTCAGAAG
>JACCUU010000267.1 GCA_013811645.1 Actinomycetota bacterium
TCGTTCGAAACCTCGAACGCGTGCTCATCGCGCCAGACACGCTGCCACCTCTCCTCGATCGTCTTCGCGTCGTACTGCTGCATCGCCTTCTCGATTCGTCTCGTGAAACAAAAAAAGCCTCTCGTGCGAGAGGCTCCAGGGGAACGCCCGCGGCTCTCGCCGCGCCCGCTCCCTGCCTACGTAAGAAGCTGCACCATGCGGAGAAAGGGTAACAGGCAGAATCGGCCGATGCTCGATCTCTTCCCTGACTCCGCCCGAGTCGAGCACGGCGAGGTGACCCTCGGCCGGATCGGTGCGAGCACGCTGGCGAAGCGCTACGGAACGCCTCTCGTCGTGTACTGCGAGGACACCCTCCGACAGCAGGCCCGCGCGCTCCGAACTGCCGCAGGCGATGACGGACAGGTCTTCTACGGCACGAAGGCCTTTCCGAATGTCGCGCTGCTCCGCCTCTTTCGCGAAGAGGGGATCGGGGCCGACGTCGCCGCGGCCGGCGAGCTCGCGTTCGCGCGTGCCGCTGGGCTTTCGGGTGCCGAGCTCGTCGTGCACGGAAACAACAAGGATGAGCCACTTCTCGCCGGTGCCGCGGCCGAGCGCGCGTCCGTGGCACTCGACGCGCCGGACGAGGCCGCGCTCGTATCCGCTGCGGGCATCGATCGAGTTCTCGTGCGGGTCACGCTCGGCGTCGACGCGGACACCCACGAAGCGATCAGGACCGGGCATCACGGCTCCAAGTTCGGCCTTCCACCGGACCAGGCACAGATCGTCGTGGCTGACGCTCTCGCTCGCGGGCTCGACGTGCTCGGCCTGCACGTCCATGTCGGCTCGCAGCTTCCGGACTTCACCGCCCAGGCCGAGACGATTCGCCGCCTTGCCGCATTCGCCGCAGCGTGTCGCGAATCGCTCGGATGGGAAGCTCGGGTCGCGAACCTCGGTGGAGGCTTCGGAGTCAAGCATCACCCTGACGATGACGTCCCCGACCCAGCCGAGCTTGCCTGGTCGGCCGCGGTGACGGCACGTGCCGCCTTCAACGCTGTGGGATTGCCCACGCCGTCGGTCTGGCTCGAGCCCGGTCGCTCCCTCGTCGGTCGCGCCGGTGTCACGCTCTATCGAGTCGGCTCCGTGAAACGTCTCGAGCAGCGGAGCTGGGTGGCCGTCGACGGCGGGATGTCGGACAACCCACGACCCCAGCTGTACGGCGCCCGCTACACCGCCGTCAGCGCTTTCCGGGCCGGCGAGGTGCCCGACGAGCTCGTCAGCGTGGCCGGCATGCACTGCGAGTCCGGGGACGTCCTCATCGACGACGTCTCGCTCCCCTCGCCACGACGTGACGACTTGCTGGCGGTCCCGGCGACCGGCGCCTACACGCTGGCGATGAGCTCGAACTACAACGGTGTCACACGCCCCGCCGCGGTGCTGGTACGAGACGGAGACGCGGAGCTGATCCGCCGCCGCGAGACGATCGACGATCTTCTCGCGCTCGAGGTCTAGGAAGCCCTTGCGCCGGCCAGTCCGGGCCGCACCAGACGCGGTGGAGCTACCAGGCCGGCTTCCCTGACCGGTGGATTCAGCGGCTCGGCGAGCGGGGGTGCGCCGAACGAGGCGCGCACGCGCTCTTCCGACGGCTCGCCGTAGAGCGTCGTTCGCTGCCGCGGTCTCCTGCCCGCCGACCGGATCAGCTCCTCCATGCGCTCGGGTGGCAGCTCTTGCCCGTGCTCGGAGCCGGCCGAGCGGGAGATCGACTCGTTCATCAGCGTTCCTCCGAGATCGTTGACTCCTGCTCTGAGCGCCTCGCGCGTCCCCTCGGGGCCGAGCTTGACCCACGACGCCTGGATGCTCGTGATCCACGGGTGCAGCGCCAGCCGGCCAACGGCGTGCACGAGCAACGTCTCGCGGAACGTCGGGCCGCGACGAGCCATGCCCTTGGCGTACATCGGCGCCTCCATCGGCACGAACGGCAGCGGCACGAACTCGGTGAAGCCGCCCGAGCGTTCTTGCTGCTCGCGCGCGCGCAGCAGGTGGCGCGCCCAGCTCCTGGGCGTGTCCGCGTGGCCGAACATGAGCGTCACGTTCGAGCGGAGCCCGACCCTGTGCGCAGCGTCATGCACCCTGAGCCACTGCGCGGTGGTGACCTTGTCGGGGCAGATGATCCGCCGCACCTCGTCGTCGAGCACCTCCGCAGCCGTTCCGGGCAGCGAGCCGAGACCCAGGTCGCGCAGGTGCGCGAGGTACTCCTCGAGCCCGAGACCGAGCGTCGCCGCGCCCTGCCAGACCTCGAGCGCCGAGAACGCGTGCACGTGGATCCCCGGCACGGCAGCTTTGAGCGCGCGCACGACATCCGCGTAGTAGTGACCGGTGAACGCCGGGTGGATCCCACCCTGGAGGCACACCTCGGTCGCGCCGCGCTCCCACGCTTCGCGCGTTCGGCGGACGATCTCCTCCCGCGGGACGAGGTACGGCGCGCCGCGCAGGTTCCGCGCGAGCTTTCCCTTCGAGAAAGCGCAGAAGCCGCAGCGGAAGTAGCAGACGTTCGTGTACTGGATGTTCCGCGTGACGACGTATGTGACCTCGTCTCCGCAGGTTTCCCGGCGAAGCCGGTCGGCGGCGGCAAACACGCGCTGAAGCTCTCCGCCGCG
>JACCUU010000268.1 GCA_013811645.1 Actinomycetota bacterium
CCGACGACGTCTCCGACGACGAGGCCGAGTTGGCCGTCTTGGAGCCGGATCGCATCGAACCAGTCGCCGCCCACCGCTACTCCAGCTGTACCGGGCAGATAGCGAGCGGCGAGCTGCATGCCCTCGACGCGGGGCAAGGTGGCTGGGAGAACGCTCCGCTGCAGCGTCTCGGCGATCGACTGCTCGGACTCGTACGCGCTCGCGCGGTCGAGCGCCAGCGCCGCCTGGCCGGAAAGCGCCTCTACGAACCGCCGGTCCTCCGAAGACAGCGAGTAGCGCTCCGCCCATGACATGACGAGCAGTCCGTTCGCCCGCCGGCCGGCCACCAACGGGACATAGAGAAAGGACTCGTGTTCGGCCAGCTCCATGAGCGCCGAGATGTCCGGGAAGGTCGCTCGGACGTCCTCGAGCGACTCGTAGAAGGAGGACACCCGGCGCTTCAACGACCGGTTGCCGGGCGTCGGCTCGTCGAGCGAAACCTCGCGTCGAGGCTCGATGCTCTCCTCGGAGTACCCCACCCAGGCCAGGAGCTGAACGAGGCGTCGTACCTCGAGGACGATCCCGAGCGCAGTCCCCGACGCGCCAAGCGCCGGACCGATCTCGTCGACGACTACCTTCGCCACGTCCGTGCGGGTGAGCGCGTTCGAGAGGGCGGCCGTCATCTGCTGAAGACGGTCGGAGCGATGGCGCAGCGTCAGCTCGGCGTCGAACAGCCGACTGCGCTCGAGCGCCTGCGCGCATTGAGAGACCACGGCCTGGAGCCACCTGCGCTCGTCGTCTCCGAGCTCTCGCGGCCGGCGGAAGGTGAGGTGCAGCGCACCCCGGACTCCGGCCGCCGTGCGGAGCGGCATCGATACCCAACCCTGGTCTCGGATTTCGTCCACGTCGAACCCCGCCATCTCTGCGCGAGTGAGAGCCCACACCGGCTCCCCGGCCGCAATCGCGCGGGAGAACGGCACGTTCGAGTCCAGCGCGAACGTTCCCCAGTGCCGAAGCTCCTCGTCGGAATAGCCCGAGCTCGACACGAAGTCGACCGTCACGCCCTCGGGCCTCGAGAGTACGACAAATCCCGCCTCCGCCTCGACCGCTTCGAGAACGTGCGTCAAACACGTGTCGGTGACCTCGGTCGACGTCGAAGCGAGTGAAAGCGCCGCGGTGACCTCCTGCAATCGGCGCGTCTCCTCCGAGCGCTTCTGAGCTTCGGCCTGGGCGCGCTTACGCTCGATCTGCTCGAAAGCGAACCCCGCTTGATCTGCGAAGCGACGCAAGAGCACGACCGTCGAGGGATCCGGCTCGGAGATCTCCTTCGTCCACGAGACGATGAGGATGAGCTCAGGTTCGCCCTCGCCGATCGCGATCGGCACCCGGAACGAGGAGCGGAGGCCCAGGCTTCGTACCCGTTCGAGACCTTCGCCGCGCGCCTCGTCTTGAACGTCGGGCACGAACGACACGCGGCGGTTCTGCACCGCGTCGCGCAGGGTCGGGAAATCCTCGAGTGAGGCATCGAGATCGGAGGGCAAGATGTCAGGCGGCGCCGTGCACAGGAGCTCGAGACGCTGCCCGCGCAGACGCCAGAGAATCGCCGTGTCCGCACCGAACGTCGCCGCAGCCTCCGCGCAGATCGCGGCCGCCGCACTCCCGACATCGTCCGCGCGAAAGCTCGGGGCAACCCGCAAGATCCGATCGAGCCCCGCGCGTGACTCTCGCTCGCGCTCGTACAGGCGCGCACGTTCGAGCGCCTGGCCGCCGAGGCCCGCAGCCAACGCCGCGATCGCCTCGACTTCTCCGTGAGTCGGCTCGCTCTCGTCGAAGAGCAGGCTCAAAGCCCCAACCGACTCGCCGGCGACCCACAGCGGGACGGCCACCGCGCGCTGGGCGTAGAGCGTCATTGCCGCCCCATCCGGGAAGTCGCGCTCGAGCGTTGCGCGGTCGTCCACGCGGATCGTTTCTCCCGCACGCGCAGCCTGCGAGATCGGCGCCCGCGTGTCGAGGGGCAGGCGGAAACCGGGCTTCAGGTGCGAGCCGCCCACACGCGGGTCGGCGATGACAAGATCCTCGCCGTCGATCATTCCCAACGCCGCCCCACGCGCTCCGACGAGCGATGGGGTCTGCTCGACGAGGGCGCGCGCGACGTCCGACGGAGTGACCGCGGCGAGCAGAGTTCTCGCGAGCTCCTGCAGACCGGCCATGTCGCGGAAGGACGCCTCTGCGACCGACGCGGCGATTGTCGCCTCCGCCCTGCTCCGGAGCAGGATCGCGTTCACCCACACGACGCCCAGACCGACCGTCAGCGTCACGGCCCAGCGCGTTACCTCGATGCCTTGAAACGTGTCCTGCACGAAAGCGAGCTTGACGAGCTCGAACCCCCACCCCACGGCCACGGCTACGAGGCCTGGTCCGATCCCTCCGTACCACACCGCAACTGCCACGACGCCGACGAGTACTGCGTAAAGCTGCGCCTGGTCAGGGGTGAGCGCTTCCGAGATGAGAACGCCTGCGGCCGCGAGCACTACCGCGACTCCGTAGCGCGCGGCCCTACCCCGGTTCCACCTTCGATACGCGGCCACGACCCTCGCGCGTGTCATCGCTTCTCACAACTCGGCGAGCGCGTGGAAACCTGGCCGCGAAGCAGCCCGAGCTGGAGGATCAGATGCACTCGAGACGAAAGGTTACGCGCATGAGCGAGACGGCTTCGACCTGTGGTCGGGCACGCTGTCCCGCGGGAGCGTGCCGGGCTCCTCGAGCAAACGTGAGATC
>JACCUU010000289.1 GCA_013811645.1 Actinomycetota bacterium
TCCGATTCGACAAGAACACCATGCGGGCTGTCGAGGCAGGGCCCGAGGGCGTCGAGTACCTCGCCTTCGGCGCCGGAGACGACCCCCGAGACGCCGATGTGGTGCAGGGCTGGTGGAGCGACTAGAGCTCTAGGAGTGTCCTGGTCGCGACCTGGTGAGGTGGGGTCGCCGAGACGCTGAAGATGTACTCGGATCAAGAGGCAGCTGCTCTCTACGACGTGCTCAACCCGTGGGGACCGAGCGATGACTTCTATCTCGCGCTGGTAATGGAAGCCACGTCAGTGCTCGATGTCGGCCGCGGCACGGGAGCAATACTGCACCGGGCCCGGCAGGTCGGGCATGCGGGACGGTTGTGCGGGGTCGATCCCGATCGTGCAAGTCTCGGCGTGGCGCGGCGACGTGCGGACGTCGAGTGGGTGGCCGGCACGGCGGCGTCGATGGCGTGGGACAGCGAATTCGACCTGGCGATCATGACCGGTCACGCCTTCCAGGTCCTCGTCGGCGACGACGAATTACGCGCCTCGCTCACCGCGATCCGGCGAGCGCTCGCCGCCGGTGGTCGGTTCGTGTTCGAGACCCGAAACCCGCTCGCACGGGAGTGGGAGAGCTGGAATCCAGGGAACGCGATGGATGTCGTTGACCCGTCGGGCAGGCCAGTTCGCATCTCCTATGAAGTGGAAGCGCTCGTAGGCGACGTCGTCACGTTCACGGAAACGACGAGCGATCCTGACGGCGCCCCGTTGCGAGTCGACCGGGCAACCCTTCGCTTCATCGCTTTCGACGAGCTCGCCCGCTTCCTCGCAGGCGCAGGCTTCGACATCGAGGCACAGTACGGAGGCTGGCTTCGGGAGCCACTCGATCCCGCGAGTCTCGAGATCATCACCGTGGCCAGGATCTAGCGTCGTTTCAGGCCGACGACCTACGAAGCAAAGCTCTGCCGGTACCGGCGCACGAAGGTCGCCTCCGGAAGCGTCGCGAGGAGCGAGCGCTCCGGGCCGATGCGCACGACCGCGCGCTCGGCCTTTCCGAGCGTCGCGACCCGGTGCCCGTCGACGAGGACGCCCGCCTCGACACCCTCCGTCCGGTTCCAGACGATGACGTCGGCGCCGGGAGGGATAACGAGCGGACGGGCTCGCAGCGAGTGTGCGGCAACGTACGTGAGCGCCATCGCCTCCAGGCCCCACACCAGGACAGGACCCCCGTTCGAAAGGTTGTACGCCGTCGAGCCCGATGGAGTCGCGCAGATGATTCCGTCGCAGGGCTGTCGCCCGAGCTCCTCGCCGCCGACCGCGAGCTCGAGCTCGATCATGCGCCCGAGCGAGCCGCTGGCGACGACGACATCGTTGACCGCTTGCCGAGTTCCCTCGGGATGCTCGACCTCGAGCGTCGGCAGCTCGACGACCTCGTACTCCCCGGCGAAGACCCGCGCGAGCCCGGTCTCCAGATCCTTTCTGGGCATCGAGCTCAGGAAGCCGACCCGTCCGAAGTTGACTCCGATCACGGGCACGCCGGTACCGAGGAAGCGCGTCAGCGCGCGCAGCACGGTTCCGTCGCCGCCGAGCACGATCGCGATGTCGGCGACACCCGCATCGTCGTCCGGCTCATGGAAGAGCTCGACTTCGTGCTCGTCCGCGACCGCCTGGAGGCGTGCCAGACCCGATCCAATCTGGCCTGGCTGCCCGTGCATGACCACCGCCGCCCGTGTGACTCGCTTAGAAGGCGTCGAGGGCCTCGGCGATCCAGCGGTCGATGTCATCGTGGTTCGCCTCGGTAGAGCGGTTGACGAGATGGATGAAGAACTCCCGGTTTCCCTTCGGGCCTGGTAGCCCCGAGTCTACGACTCCGACCGTCTTTCCACCCCATCCACGCGCGGCGTCGACCACCGCCTCGAGGACGTTTCGTTGCACCTCGGGGTCGCGGACGACCCCTTTCGGCGCCTCCGCACGCCCGGCTTCGAACTGCGGCTTGACGAGCACCACTGCCTCCCAGCCCGGCCGAGCGAGCACGAGCACGGGAGGAAGCGCCTTGGCGACGCCGATGAAGGAGACGTCGCAGACGACGAGCTCGGGCGGAAACGGCAGCTCTGTCAGCAAGCGGGCATTGGTGCGCTCGAAGACATGCACACGCGGATCGGCGCGAAGCCGTGGGTGGAGCTGGCCGTAGCCGACATCGATTGCAATCACGCGACTCGCTCCGGCCTGGAGGAGGCAGTCGGTGAAGCCGCCAGTCGAGGCGCCGACGTCCGCGCAGTCGCGCCCTTCGACCTCGACCGCGAAGGCAGCCAACGCGTTGGCGAGCTTCTCACCGCCACGGGAGACGAACGGCGGCGGTCGCTCGACCCGCAGCTCAACCCGTTCGTCCACCTGCTGACCGGGCTTGTCGTACCCCTCGACGAGGCCCGCGAGGACGAGCGCCTGAGCTTGGCTCCTCGTTTCCGCGAGGCCTCTTTCGACGAGAAGGACGTCGAGCCGCCTCCGGGTGGGTTTCAACAGGACCTGCCCTGGGAACTAGTTGCGCCAGGAGGTGAACAGATGCCAACTTGGCTCTTGGTCTTGATCATCGTGCTCGTCGTCCTCGCGCTCTTCGGAGGATTCGGGTACACCCGTCGATAGAGGATCATGGGGGAAGGCGGCCGCGGCGGATGGGCGGGGCGCCTGAAGGATTTCAGGAGATCACGCGCGAGGTAGAGCTGACTCGCGCGTGGTCTTTGTTCGTGCCCGGCTAGAGAGGAGCGACGCGGCGGGCGCCTACGAGGCGGGATGCGTAGTTCGAGCCGGCAAGCTGTACGATCTCGACGTCCTTCCCGGTGGTCGGCGCGTGCACCATCCGTCCGCTGCCGAGATAGAAGCCGACATGCCCGAGCCCGGAGAACACGAGCACGTCTCCTGGCTCCATCCGGGATCGTTCCACGACGCGGCCCGTGCTCCAGAGAGCGTACGAGTTGTGCGGTACTTCGATCCCGAGCCGCCCGTAGGCCCACCGCACGAGCCCGGAGCAGTCGAAGCCCGTGGCCGGCGACGTCCCTCCCCAACGGTACGGCATCCCAACAGCCTCGAGTGCGATCTTGGCCGCGCGCTCGCCGATGCTGACGCGTCTCATCGGAGTCGGACGGCCTTCCCCGCGGGCGATGCGCTCCTCCGGGCCCTCGGTGATCGGCGACCAGCTCGAGGCCGTCGCCGGCGGAAGCGCCACGGCCACGGAGACCAATGCGAGCGCGGGCAGGATTCTGTGTAGACGGCGGGACATTGGTGAGGAAGAACGTCGGTCTGAGCGCGGAGCTGTGAGATTGCGCGCGAACCTGGCCTGTTCGTAAGCGCCGGATCCTAGCCGTAACGGGGCAGGGGTCAACCCTCAACGGGTTCGGACTGCGAGACCGTCGACAAGGTCACGCAAGACCGACGTGTCGGCGGAAAGGCGTTCCAGCCGCTTGCGAGCGCGCTCCGCGGCGTCGTCCGCAAGCCGTCGCGCCTGTTCGGCGCCGAGACGCTCGGCGAAGCCGTCTTCGTCGAGGATGTCGTCCACGACCTGAAACAGCGGGCCCAGCTCGTCGCCGAATGACCGCCACGGCCCCTGCTCGGCGAGCGGCACGCCGACCGCGTTCAGCGCGAGACCCACGGACGCGGAGAAGAGACGCCCTGTCTTCAGACGCTCCACCTCGGCCAGGTCATGGACGTCGCCCAAGATGTCGCGATGCTGGCCGCCGATCATCCCGACGGTGGCGTCGGTCAGCTCGCGCGCGATGACAGGGTCGTCGTACGAGAGCGCCAGACGCAATGCCTCTGCGAGGAGCGCGTCACCCGCGAGGAGCGCGACGCCGTCTCCGTAGCGGACGTGCGTGCTCGGACGGCCTCTGCGCTCCGCATCGTCGTCGAGCGCCGGTAGATCGTCGTGGACGAGGGAGAACGTGTGCACGAGCTCCAACGCCGCCGCGGCCGGTAGTGCCCTTGCAACGGCTCCTCGGGTCGCGTCCGCGACTGCCAGGCAGAGAACGGGCCGAACCCGCTTGCCTCCCGAGTCGAGCGCGTAGCGCATGACCTCCTCGAGACGGCCGAGCTCGGGTGCGAGTGGAAGCGTGCCGAGATACGCCTCGAAGACCTCCCGAAGCTCGTCAGCCGTCCGCATCCACGATCGCCCGCGCGCGCGTCAGCTCGACCTCGATCTGCCTGGCCAGGTCGGCCAGGTCGGCGATCAGGTCGACCGCGGCATCCCCGTCGATGTCGTCCGCCTGCGCGAGCCGCTCGAGCTTTTCGCGCTTCTCGTTCAGCTGCGCGAGCAGCTCCTCCGCACGACCGAGCGCCTCGCCCGAGGTGCTCAAGCCGCCGCTCCCTCCCGCGCGATCCGGCCGAGTATGCCGTTGACCAGCCGGCCTGCCTCCTCCGAGGCGTATCGCTTCGCAAGGACGACCGCTTCGTTGATCGCGACCTCGGGAGGAACCGTGCCCTCTTCGAGCTCGTAGACGCCGATGCGGAGCACGTTGCGCTCGAGCGTACCCAGCCTGTCGGCGGGCCAGTCCTCGGAGGTCTCGGTGATGCGCAGATCGAGCTCGGCTACCCGTTCGGACACCGCCTGCGCCAGCGCCGACGCGAAGGCATCCGGCTCACCGTCGAAGAGCGAGGCGAGCGGCAGTCCGGTCAGATCCCATTGATAGAGGAGAAAGAGCGCCTGTCGGCGTCCTGCCCGACGACCGGCCGGCAGGCTCACGAGACGGAGAGGGAGGGCACCCTGCCCTCCAGATCGCCGAGCGTCGACGTCGAGTACTCGCCGCTCCGAAACGGCTCCGACGCGAGAACGTCGAGGGCGAGCTCTCTCGTCGTCGGGATGCCCTCCACCCCGAGCTCCGAGAGGGCGCGCCGGGCGCGGGCGAGTGCGGCCGGGCGCGTCACGTCCCACACGATCACCTTCGCGATCATCGAGTCGTAGTAGGGCGGGATCTCGCTTCCTGACCGCACGGCCGTATCGACGCGAACTCCTGCGCCGAGCGGCGGAGTGAACCGCGTGACGGTACCGGGCGCGGGCGCGAACCCCCGGGTCGGATCCTCGGCATTGATCCGGATCTCGATCGCGTGCCCGTGCCGTGGCGCGCGCCCCGTGACCTCGAGCGGCTCACCAGCGGCGATCCG
The DNA here is from genome assembly GCA_013811645.1 of Actinomycetota bacterium. GTDB lineage: Bacteria > Actinomycetota > Thermoleophilia > Gaiellales > Gaiellaceae > GMQP-bins7. Next base: position 5,121 of record JACCUU010000289.1, read on the forward strand.
AACCTGCTCACGCACGATGTCGATGCCGGTGACGAGCTCCGATACCGGGTGCTCGACCTGGAGTCGGCAGTTCACCTCGATGAACTGAAATCCCCCATCGGGTCCGAGCAGGAACTCGAACGTGCCGGCATTGCGGTAGCCGATCGCGGCGCATGCCCGCTCGACCGCGCCCTCCATCGCCTCCCGGGCGTCCAGATCGAGCGCGGGAGACGGCGACTCCTCGACTAGCTTCTGGTGCCGGCGTTGGATCGAGCATTCCCGCTCGCCGAGGGTGAGGATTCCTCCGTCTGCGTCGCACAGCACCTGGATCTCGACGTGGCGCGCAGGGATGAGCGCCTTCTCCAGATAGAGCGAGCCGTCGCCGAAAGCCGCCTCGGCTTCCGCTCCGGCCGACGCAAACGCGCTCTCCAGCTCCTCGTCGGTCGCGACGAGGCGCATGCCCTTGCCTCCCCCACCCGCCGCAGCCTTCACGAGGACGGGAAATCCGATCAGGCGCGCGGCTGTCCTCAGCTCCGCCACGCTCGCCACGCCCTCCGTCCCCGGCACCAGCGGAACCCCGGCGGCACGCATCTCCGCCTTGGCGAGAACCTTGTCGCCCATCCGCTCCATCACCTCGGCGGGAGGCCCGATGAAGACGAGATCCGACTCCTCGCAGGCACGCACGAACGCCGGGTTCTCGGCGAGGAACCCATAGCCGGGGTGCACCGCCTCGCAACCCGTCGTCTCGGCGGCCGCGACGACGTTCGGGATCCGCAGATAGCTTTCCGCGGCCGCGGGAGGCCCGATGCAAACTGCGCGATCTGCAAGCTCGACGTGAAGGGCATCCCGGTCTGCGGTCGAGTACACCGCCACCGCTTCGATTCCGAGCTCCTGCAGGGCGCGGATGATCCGCACGGCGATCTCGCCCCGGTTCGCTACGAGGACGCGCGAGAACACCTTCTTCGCCTAGAGCACAGGCGGCGCGAGGGCCGGCTCGATCTCGAACAGCAGCTGCCCGTACTCGACCGGCTGGGCGTTCTCGACGTGGATGGACGCCACGGTTCCCGCGACCTCCGCCTTCAGCTCGTTGAACAGCTTCATGGCCTCGAGCACGCACAGGGTCTGTCCCGGAACGACCGTGTCGCCGATGTCGACGAACGCCGGCGCACCCGGGTTCGGGGCTCGGTAGAAGACGCCGACCATCGGAGACTCGACGCGGGTCGCGGCCTCAGCATCCGGTGGTTGCGCGGGAGCGACGTCGAAGTCCACGCGCTCCGTGGGCAGGAGCGGCGTCGCGACCGCCGCAGGCAGCTCGTCGGCGCGGCGAACGGACACGCGCATGCCGTCGTCCTCGATCTCGATCTCCCCGACACCGCTCTCCTGCACGATCTTGACGAGCTCGCGGATCCGCTCGGCGCGCTCGGCGTCCTCGTCTTCGGCGACCAACACCGCGTCGCGCGAGTGCCGCTGCCTGATCATGCGCAGGAGCTCCTCCGCATCCGAGCCGAACGTCGCGATGAGGACGAGCTCCTCCTCGCTCGCGGCGAGACCTTCCGCCTGCTCTCGCACGTCCTCCGCGGTCGGTGGGTCGTCCGTGAGCGCGGGCGCGGGTGCGAGCAGCTCGATCGCGCGCTGGACGATCGGGTCGACCGGCTCCGGTGTTACGCCATAGCCGCCCTGCACGAGCGCACGGAACTCGTCGATCACTGTTCCGTAGCGCCTCGCCTCCAGCACGTGCAGAAGCGCCTGCGAGGCGAGAATTTGGCCGATCGGCGCCGCGAGCGGGGGCCAGCCCGCTTCAGCGCGCACACGTGCGACCTCCTCGAGGACGTCGAGCAGACGGTCGGCGGCGGCATGGGCGCGCAGGTGAACTTCCAGCGCGGCGACGAGTCCAGCGGGAAGGTCATACTCGGCTGCCCGCACGGCGATTCGCGGCGCAACAGGAGCGACGGGCTCGTCCCCGATGAACTCGTCGATGACGTCCGAGGCCTCCCACAGCTTGTGGGTCTGGATCCCCGTGCCGTGGCCCAGCCCCTCGAGCGACTCGGCCAAAGCCTCTCCCGAGACGCGGTGGAGACTGAGGGCGAGCGGGTACACGGCGGTTGCGACGAGGTCGGCTCCCGCCTCGACCGCTGCCAGCGCCGAGGCGATGCCGAGACCGGCTGCGCCTTGCACGTAGAACCCGACTGAAAGCCCGCTCGCCTCGCGAATCCTCCCGACGAGCTCCTGCGCCTTGTGGGGGAGCAGCGCCCCCGTGGGGTCGTTGACGACGACGCGCGTCGCGCCGAGCTCTGGGAGCTTCCGGGCCTGGTCGACGAGCGCGTCGGTCTCGTCCGTGCGACCCGGGCTGTAGACGAGACCCGCGTGGAACGTGCCGCCCGCGCTCGTGATGGCTGCGCCCGCCTCGCGCAGGTTGGAGACGTCGTTCAGCGGGTCGTGGAGCCGGAAGACCTCGATGCCGTTCTCCGCGGCACAGGCGACGAAGCGGCCGACGATGTCGCCGCTGACCGGGCGCGATCCGACGAGAAAACGTCCTCGCAGCGCGATTCCGAGCGGTGTCGACACACGGGCCTTGATCGCCCGGATCCGCTCCCATGGGCTCTCGACCCGCCGGCGCACGGTCGCGTCGAAGACGCCACCGCCCGAGATCTCGAGACACGCGAAACCCGCTCCGTCGAGGATCTCGGCCACCCGCAAGATCTCCGCAGTCGGAAGCCTCCCGGCAAGGGGCTCCTGCGAGAGCAGCCGGATCGTCGTGTCGACCAGCTTCGGCATCGACCGTGGACCTTAGCGACCTCGCTTCTAGATGCTTGATCGAGCGGGTCAGGCGCGCGAGATGTAACGGCCTTCGCGCGGATCGACCTTGATCCGTTCGCCACGGTCGACGAAGAGCGGGACCTGCACGACCGCCCCCGTCTCGAGCGTCGCCGGCTTGGAGACGTTCGTGACCGTGTCCCCGCGGACGGCCGGCTCCGTCTGAGTGACTGTCAGCTCGACCGACGCGGGCAGCTGAATTCCCGCCGGCTTTCCGTCCACCGCCAGCATCTGCACCGAGCTCGACGGCGGGAGATACGCCAGCTCGTCGGCGACCTCGGCGTGCGGCAACCCGAACTGCTCGAAGCTCTCCTCGTCCATGAAGTGCGCCTCCGAGCCGTCGTCGTACATGAACTGGACGCTCTTCACCTCGGTGTGGACGCGCGCGAACTTCTCCCCGGCGCGAAACGTCCGATCGACCACCGCGCCGGAGCCGAGCGCCTTCATCTTGGTGCGCACGAACGCGCCGCCCTTGCCCGGCTTCACGTGCTGGAACTCGACGATGCGCCAGACCGAGCCGTCGAGCTCGACGTGCATGCCGTTTCGGAACTGGTTCGTGGTGACTGTTTCCGCCATAGCGCGCGCATTGTAGGGGCCGGGCCTGCCCGGGCGGATCCTTGGCGCAAGACCGGAATCCGCTCGCGCAGATTCCGGTCGCGCGAAATCCCTGAAGTCGTCCGCTTCGCGGCCGTAGGGCGAGGCACGCCTCACCCTACGACACCGTGATGAGCTCCTTGGAAAACTTCGTCAGCCGCTCGCAGCCGCCTTCGCTGACGAGCACGAGGTCCTCGATGCGCACGCCACCCTCTCCGGGGAGGTAGATCCCGGGCTCCACCGAGACGACGTTTCCCGACTCGAGCACGTCCGTCGACTCGATTCGCAGGCTCGGAGCCTCGTGAATCTGGATGCCGACACCGTGCCCGAGACCGTGTCCGAACGCCTCGCCGAGTCCGGCGTGGTCGATCAGCGTCCGCGCAGCCGCGTCGGCGTCCTTCCCGTGTACACCCGGCTGAACCGCCTCCAGGCCCGCAAGCTGGGCTTCGAGACAGAGCGCATAGATCTCCGACAAGCGTTCGGAGATCTCGCCCACGGCAAAGGTGCGGGTGCAGTCCGAGCAGTACCCGTCGAGGACGCAGCCGGCGTCGACGACGACGAGCACTCCTTCCTCGATCGGTTGATCGCCGGGCACCGCGTGCGGCGAGGTCGCGGTCTCGCCGGCCGCGACGATGGCGGGGAACGAGACGCCTTCCGCGCCCGCCTCGCGGAAGCTCCGCTCGATCCACCACACCAACTCCTGCTCGGTGCGGCCGCTGAACCGCTCCGCGGCCAGCACGCCGAAGACCTCGTCGGAGAGCGCACTGGCACGGCGCATGATCTCGATCTCGGGCTCGTCCTTGACCGCGCGCAACGACTCGACGAGCCCCGACGTTGGAACCGGCTCGGCGCCCGCATCGGCGAGAGCTCGGTACCCGGCGTACGGAAGGTGCGCCTCCTCGAACCCGACGCGCTTGCCCGCGAGCAGCTCGCCGATCTCGGGCACGAGGTTCCGCGCGGTCTCGACGAAGGTCACGCCCGGCACCTCACGACCGCGAGCCGCGTACCGGAAGTCGGCAAACAGCGTCGCCGTCGCGTCGGGCTCGACCAGAACCGCGGCGTTCGAGCTCTGCAGGCCGGTCAGATAGCGCACGTTGGCCTGGCCGCCGAGCACGTACGGCGGGCCTGCGACGAGAAGCGGCTCCTCCAGGAGCGCGGCCAACCGCTCGATGCGCGTCACGCGCGACTCCGCATCAGGAACTCGAGCGCCTCGCGGTACCCGTCCGGGCCCTTGCCGATGATCCTGGCCTCGACCACGCCTTCGAGGACGGACACACGACGCCAGTCCTCGCGCTCGTCGATGTTCGAGAGGTGAACCTCGACGACCGGGACGGTGAAGAGCTCGACCGCGTCGCGAATCGCCCAGGAGTAGTGCGCCCAAGCGCCCGGGTTGATGATCACGCCGTCCGCCCAGTCGAACGCCTCGTGACACCAGTCGATGAACTCTCCCTCGTGATTCGTCTGCCGCGCGCGAACCGTGCATTGGAACTCGCTCGCCCATTCGTAGATCCGGGTCTCGAGCTCGGAGATGCTGATCCCCCCGTAGAGCTCAGGATCGCGGCGGCCGACCACGTCGAGGTTCACGCCGTTCAGGACGACTACTCGCACTCGCTGGACCCTATGCGATCAAGGCATCGAGGGCGGAGCGGATCTCACGCTCGTCGAGCTCCACGCCGAGCTTCGGCGTACCGGGCTTCTCCAGCAGCACCAGCCGCGGCCTGCCGTCGACCGCCTTCTTGTCGAGCCCGAGCGCGGCCCAAGCTGCGTCCCGATCGACCTCTGCCGGCGCGGGAGCGAGGAGCTCTTGCACCATCCTCGCGTCGTCCTCGAGCCCGGAAAGCCTGAGCGCGGCAAGCAGGCCGAGCGCGACTGCGCGCCCGTGAGGCAGCGCGTACCCCGATGCGGCTTCCAGCGCATGCGCGAACGTGTGCCCGAGGTTCAGCTGCGCTCTCGCCCCGCGATCCAGCGGATCTCGCAGGCAGACGGCGGCCTTGAATGCGGCCGAGCGGCGGACCTGCTGCGCGGTCTCGAGCTCCCAGAGCGACTCGCCGGCGAGCAGGCCCGACTTCACCACTTCGGCGAGGCCGTTTCGGAGCTCCTCGGGCGGAAGGGTGGCCAGCAGCTCCTGGTCGATGACGACACGCGCAGGCCAGTGAAACGACCCCACGAGATTCTTGCCTCGCTCGAGGTCGACAGCCGTCTTCCCGCCGATAGCGGCGTCCACCTGCGCGACGAGCGTCGTCGGCACCGCGACCCACGGAACACCCCGCAAGTACGACGCCGCCACGAAGCCTGCGAGATCGGTCGTCGAGCCCCCACCGAGCGCCATGACAGTGCCCTCTCGATCGAGGCGAAGGCTCGACCAGAGCCGCTCTGCTTCGCCGACGCTCTTCGCCTGCTCGCCCGCGGGAACGACGTGAAACGCCTCGAGTCGCTCACCGAGCGCGCGACGCGCGCGCTCGCCATGCAGTGTCTCGACCCCGGCGTCGACGACGAGCTCGATTGGGCCGTCGCCGGGGGCAAGCCCGCCGAGGCCATCGATTGCCCCCTCCCAGATGTGGATTCCGGAAGCCGCGAGGACCACGCCGTCAAGATCGCGCGCATGGCCGTCGGCGACCGCTTCATACAACGGGGTCCGTTCCTCGAAGAGCGCCGTGAACTCCTCCGGATCGCGCGCAAGCGGGCGATCGCCTGGTGAGACGCGCTCCCACGCCTCCTCCGCGGTCGTCTCCAAGAGAACCGTGAACGCGTGCTCGGCGAGGGCTATCCGCGTCGGCTCAGCCCCGAGCGCCCCACCTCCGAGCTCGACGACCGCAGGTAGTCGGCGGGTGAGAATTTCGATCGCGACGCGCTCTTCGAGCTCGCGGAACGGATCCTGGCCACGCTCGGCGAAGAGCTCCGCGACCGTCGAGCCGGTCCGTTCCTCGACGACGGCGTCCACCGAGACGAACGGACGCCCGAGGCGCTCGGCGAGCTCGGGACCGAGCGTCGACTTCCCTGCGCCCATGAACCCGACGAGCGCGAGATGGCGACCGAGCGCGTTCAGGACATGGGCCAGCGGATTCGCTCCAGGTACGCACTGTGCGCAGCGAGGAAGTCGACGAGCGCGTCACCGCCGAACTTCTCGCGCGCGGCACGGGCGAGCTCCCAGGCGACCGCCGCCTCGGCGACGACTGCCAGAGCTTCGACGGCCTGAACATCGCTTCGTTCGACGAGCGCCTCGCCGGGCTCGCCCGTCTCGAGGTCGACCGAGCGCAGCGGGCGCATCAGTGT
>JACCUU010000295.1 GCA_013811645.1 Actinomycetota bacterium
ATGACCGGCTGGCGAGGAATTCTCACCCTCGCCGACCGCCAGACCGGAAAGGCGAAGACGATCACGTTCTGGGACGGCCCGGAGTCGCTGCGTGCGAGCGAGGCGAAGGCCGACGAGCTTCGCGCGCAAGCCGCTGACGCGATGGGGGACACGATCGCGAGCGTCCAGCGCTACGAGGTCGCCCTGCACGAAGCGCCAGTTACGGCGTAGAGCCACGATTCTCGGTCACGAGAGGGCGGCCGCTCGCGGCCGCCTTTTCTGTCACGTCGTGACGGCTCGATCCGCTCAAGGCCGCACGTCCGGGTGCCGATCCGTGAAGAGTGAAGCGACGGCCCCTGCGACGTCGTCTCGTCGCGCCCGTGTACGCACCGACGCCCGACGAGCGCGTGCTGTATGTCGATGCGAACAATCGAGTGCTCTGCATCACGCAGCTGATCGGGTGGCTGGGGCTGGGCGCGGCCCTGTTTCTCTTCGCGCTGAACAGCATCTAGCTCTTTCCGACGTTCCACCGTTTCGATCTGAGGAGCACGATCGGCTCGTCGCCGAGTGGGGAGGAGGATCACAACCGTCCATCGACGTGTTTCTGCCCAATTGCGGGGAAGACCTCGCCGTGCTCGAGAACGCTTTCATCCACGTCTCCGCACTCGAGCACTTCGCCGCAGTCCTGGTGCTGCAGCCGCTTGCCGCAAGTACGTCCGTGGAGCCGACCACGTCTCGTGGCCGACAACCGCTTGCTCCCCGCGGATCTCGCCCAACTTGTTGGTACCGGTGAGAGCCGCTGTGCCGCTGTCGCCGCTCCACCGGATGAGCTCGGCTTGTTCGCCTGCGGCTGGAGTGTGCATCATCGGATTCCGGAATCTCAGGCCGCGCTTGAAACAAGCGACGCACAGTAATCGGTGTTATGTCAAGTAGAACGACGACCGCAGGCTAGAAAGTTGCCTCCCGCACCCCGCTCGCGATCACGAGGAGGATGATTGCCGCCGCAATCAACCGGTACCAGACGAAAACGTCGTAGGTGTGGCGGCGGACGTAGCCGAGCAGCCAGTCGATCGCCAGCAGGCCGCTCGCCAGCGACGCCAGCGTTCCCACGAGGAACGGGCCCTGCCAGCCGTCCGGGAGATCGCCGAGGACCACGTCCCCCACGCCTTTGAGGAGAAGTGCGCCGAGCACCGTCGGCAGCAGCAGAAGGAACGAGAAGCGTGCGGCCGCGTCGCGATCCAGGCGCATGAAGCGTCCGGCCGTGATCGTGATCCCCGAGCGTGAGACCCCGGGTGCGAGCGCGAGTGCCTGGGCGAAACCCATCGCGACCGCGTGGCGCATCCCGAGATCGCCCATCGCACGTTCCTGAGGAGCCCGGTCTGCGAACCAGAGCAACGCTGCTCCTGCGGCTAGGAGGATCGCGATCTGCCACGGTTCCCCCAGCGAGTCGGCGATCGCGTCCTCTCCGATGAGCCCCACGACCCCCGCGGGGATCGTGGCCACGAGGACGAACCACGCCACACGTTCATCGGACGAGCGGATCTGCCGACGTCGCACCGAGCCGAGCCACGCGCCGACGAGCCTCACGATGTCTCCCCAGAAGTACGCTCCCACCGCGACGAGCGTTCCGAGGTGCAGTGCGACGTCGAAGGTCTGGTTGAAGCGGTCGTTCTGCTCGAGGTACGTCCACTCCGCGGCCCAGGGGACAAGAATCAGATGACCAGAGGACGAGATCGGGAGGAGCTCGGTCAGGCCCTGGACGAGCCCGAGCACGAGGGCCTGGACATTCGTGAGCCCGTCGGGATCGTCGCCCACGCCGGCGAGGGTGAGGACGAGCGCAAGACTGAACGCCGCGCCCGCGACGCCGTAGACGAGGGAGCGGCGCACGGGCGGATCCTACGCAGACTCCCGGAGGACAGCGCTCTCACGAATTCGTCGCAAATTGCGTCAAAGGGGTGAAGAACGGCCTTGACCCGGTCCGCCCTGTCCAATAGCTTCCCCTTTGCACCGAGCACGGAACGCGAGTAGGTCGAAGCGCAGCTCGAAGGCTCTACGCGGAAGCGGACGGTCAGCGGGCTGAGTGGACGAAAGCGTCACCGGCTCGGTGAATTTTCTTTTCGGGGGACAGTTAGGATGCCG
>JACCUU010000217.1 GCA_013811645.1 Actinomycetota bacterium
GCCGCGCCTTGCTCGGCGCCTTGCCCGTCGAGCGAGACCCCGAGGTCGTTCACCACCACTTTCGCTCCGTTCCGTGCGAGCATGAGAGCGTGGCTGCGGCCGAGCCCGCCGCCCGCGCCCGTCACTACGACGATCCGTCCGTCGACGCCGGCCATCAGTGGTTGCTCCGGGAAATCCGGTGCTGCTTGGCCACGCGAAAACCGAGCAGCGCTAGGACGCAGGGAGCCTCGATATCAGTGGATATCGGGGCGACTGAGGACGACGCGATGCGAACTGTTTGCAGCCGGTCAGGCTGTGCCGTATTTCCTGGAGCGACCACTAGCTCACGACCTCGGCTTCGGCCGCCTCGCGACTGGCCATCAGCTGCACGAAGACGCCCTTCTGCACGACCTCGTCGCGCTGGTTTCGGATCTCCTGCTCGATCCGGACGATCCCGCGTCCGGGCTTGCTCGTCAGCCGGGTCTCGACCACCGTCGACTCCATCCGGATCGTGTCGCCGAACTTGACGATTCCGACGAACCGCCAGTCCTCGACACCCAGGAATGCGAGGTTGGTTCCGCTGAAGATTCCGGTCTGGATCCCGAGTCCGGCGGCGATCGAAAGCACGAGCAGGCCGTGGGCGATCTGCTCGCCGAACGGCCCTTGCTTCGAGAAATCGCGGTCGACGTGCAGCGGATTGTCGTCTCCCGAGAGGTCCGCGAAGGTCATCACGTCGGACTCGGTGATCGTCCGTGCGGCGGTCGAGAACGTCGCGCCCACCTCGAAGTCTTCGAAGTACATGGCGTTCACGACGCCTTCCCCCCGGCGAGCCCGAGAAGGCGCGCGGCGTTCTCCTTGAGGATCAGCGGCTTCACGTCGTCTCGAAAGCCGGCCTGCTCGAAGTCCGACATCCACCGCTCCGGCGTGATGAAGGGGAAGTCCGAGCCGAACAGCACCTTGTGCTTGAGCAGCGTATTGGCGTGGTGCACGAGCTGTGGCGGGAAGTACTTCGGCGACCAGCCCGAGAGGTCGATGTGCACCTGGGGCTTGTGCATCGCGACGGCAATGGCCTCGTCCTGCCAGGGCATCGAGGGGTGGGCGAGGATGATGGGCATCTCTGGAAAGTCGACCGCGACGTCGTCCAGATACAGCGGGTTCGAGTACTTGAGACGTATCCCGCCGCCTCCGGGCTGTCCCATCCCGATTCCACTCTGCCCGGTGTGGAAGAGCGCCGGGAGGCCGGCTTCGGCGATCGCCTCGTAGAGGGTGTAGGCGTGGCGGTCGTTGGGGAAGAAGGCCTGCATGCTCGGGTGGAACTTGAAGCCCTTGATCCCGTGGTCGGCGATGAGTCTCCTCGCCTCCCGCGCGCCTGCTTTCCCTTTCCACGGGTCGATGCTGGCGAAAGGGATCAGCACGTCGGGATGGGCGGCCGCCACTTCGGCGATCTCCTCGTTCGACACGGGCACCTCTCCCGTGCCTGCCTCGCTGTCGACCCCGAAGACGACCGCGGCCATGTTTCGCTCGCGGTAGTACGCGGCGACGTCCTCGACGGTGACGGCGGTGTCGACGTCCGTCTTGAACATCGACGACGCCTCGAGTCGCTGGGCCTTCGTCAGCGGATCCTCGTCGCCTCGCAGAGGAATCTTCGCGTGCGTGTGGATGTCGATCGCGACCAGCTCTTCGAGGTTCATAGTCCTCCCTCGCAACTAGGGTGGTGTCTGACACCGCTCCACGGAACCATGCGAGTTTGCGTGCCGTCGGTGTCAGACACCAGTTTTCTCGCTCGCATCGGCCTTGAGCGCCCGCTTCAGAACCTTTCCAGTGGGAGAGCGCGGCAGCCCGTCAACGAAGCGGACCACGCTCGGCTTCTTGTACGACGCGGCGCGTGTGGCGACGTGGCTGACGATCTCCTCCTCGCCGACCGTGGCGTCGGGTCGCCGGACGACCCAGGCGACGACGCGCTCGCCGAAGCGGGCATCCGGCTCTCCGGTCACGGCGACCTCGGCGACCCCTGGATGCGTGGCCACGATCTCCTCGACCTCCTTCGATGCGATGTTCATCCCGCCGGAGAGGATCATGTCCTTCTTGCGGTCGACGATCGTGTAGAAGCCGTCGTGGTCGACGGTCGCGACGTCGCCGGTCTGAAACCAGCCGTCCTCGTCCGTGAAGGACTCGATGCCTCCTCCGGGTGCCAGATAGCCGGCGGCCACCGTGTAGGTGCCGGGCTTGCCGCCACGGACCACGATCTCGCCCGGCTCGCCGACGGGGACGTCCAGCCCGTCATCTCCGACCAGCCTCACCTCGACTCCCTGGAGCTCGCGTCCGCACGAGCGCGGGTGCTCGAGCTGGTGCTCGTGGTCGAGGAAGGTGACGAGACCGGCTTCGGTGCTCCCGTACGCCGCACCGAAGCGCGCGTTCGGGAAGAGGTCGCGGATCTCGCGCAACGTCGCATCGCCGACGCTCTCGCCCGTCATCAAGACGTGACGGACGCCCGTCATCGGCTCGACCTTCGCTTCGCGGACGAGTCCGAGGAGGTCGCGGAGCGCGGTGGGAACACCCGGGAGCGAGGTCACCCGACGATCTCGCACCGCTGTTGCGAGCCCCGCCGCGCTGTACTGGCCCAGCAGGTACGTGGTCGCCCCTTGGAAGAGCGCGCAGAGCAGAAGTGGCTGCGCTGCTCGGTGGGCGAGCGGCGTGAAGATGAGGAAACGGTCGGAGGGGTCGTAGCCGATCGCGAGCTGCAGCACCCAGACCGAGGTCACCTGCGTCGAGCGCGTGTAGACGACGCCCTTGGGCAGCGCGGTCGTTCCGGAGGTGTAGACGATGACGTCCTCGGTCGTTTCGCGCGGCTCGATTAGCGCCGCCGGCCTGCCGGCTGCGCGCTCGTATGCATCGCCCACGTCCAGCGTGTTCACTCCGGCGAGCAGCTCCTGCACCTCGAGGTCGTCGTGCGCCGTGTCGTCGCGGACGACGAGGTCGAGATTCGCTTCGCCGAGGATGTGCTCGACCTCTCTCCGCCGGTAACGGTGGTTGATCGGAACCACAGGGATCCCGGCCTTGTGCGCCGCGACATAGGCCTCGACCCATTCGACTCGGTTCTCGCAGTAGATTCCGACCCGCCGGCCAGGCTCGACGGTCTCCTGAAAGTGTCTGGCGAGTGCCTCGGTGCGTCGATCGAGCGCCTCGAAGGTGACCTCGCCGCCGTCCCACTCGATCGCGTTCCGCTCGGATGCGCGCCTGGCTCCACCGCGACACAGATTCGCGACGCTCGCTCCCTCCGTCACGTCACGGGCCGTTCGCGTCGTCCGCGGCCTCGAAGCTCGCGCGCACGACCTCCCAGCCATCGACGATGTGGCGCTCCATCGCGCTGCGGGCCCCGTCCGCATCGCGTTCACGGAGCGCGGCGACGATCTCGTCGTGCTGATCGGCGAAGTGCTCCGGCGGTCCTTCGAGGTAGACACGTGTATAGAGCTCGCGCAGGAGGCGGCCCCAGTAGCTCCGCACGACGGAGACCAGATCCGAACGGGCCGCGTCGTAGATGCACCAGTGCAGCGTCGAGTCCGCCTCGATGAGCCGGGGAAGCCCGGCGTCGGCCTCTGCCACCGCGACGCGGAACGCCGCGCTCAGCCGCTCGAGTTCTTCCAGTTCGTCGCCCGTGATCGTCTCCGCGGCTTGCGCGGCGAGAAAGGACTCGAGCGGCGCCCGGAGCAGGTAGAGCGCACGCGCCTCGGCGGTGCTCGTGGCACCCGCCACGTAGGTGCCCTTCCCGCGCCGCCGCACGATCAAGCCGTGCCCCTCGAGCACGCGCATCGCCTCGCGCACGGGGGTGCGGCTCACGCCGAGCCTGCGCGCGAGCTGATCTTCCGAGACACGCTCGCCGGCCGCGAGCCTGCCTTCGACGATCTCGATCTCGAGCAACTGCCGAACGTGCTCGGGATACGAGAGCGGCAGCGTGCTCGCTGGCACCCGTGAGGTCACCGTCGCGCCAGGATACAGCGTACGAAACACTGCCGACAGTTCGTCCCGGTGACTGTCGTCGCTGGTGACGGTCACCCGCTTTCCGGTCTGGGCCGCCAGAACGACCCGGGGTCGATGCGAAAACGCTCGGTGTCCTGCCCCGGCGCAGGAGCCGCCGGGGACTGACCTTGATCCCCGAGACTCCAGGGCGGGCCACCGGCGATGAGTGGCTCGGCATGGGGGAGCGGCAGGTCGCGGAGAAGTCCGGCCTCCCGGAAGTCGCGCCGCCTGAGCACGTCCTCGTCTCGGAGAGCCTGCGCGGACGGGACGCCGCGCTCGCCGAGGAGTTGCGCCCACTCGGCGGCCGAGCGCGTTCCGAAAATCTCTTCGAGCCCGGCGTCGGTGAGGGACGAGACGCGGAGGACGTCGGCCAGCGCGGCCACCTCCTCGACCGAGCGGCAGGTCACGGCGAGGTTTCCATCCCGCGTTCCGTAGAGGCCGTCGTGCTCATGGGCGGTGGAGTCCCGACTCGCCTGCAGGACATGGGTCACCGCCTCGAGCATCGACGTCTCGACGCGCACAGGCCCACCCACCGTCGCGCGCGCCAACAGAGCAGCGCACACCGCTTCGGTCGCGACGGTCGAGGTGACGAGATCGACGAAGCCGTAGTAGCGCAAGCGTCGAGGGAGACCCATCTTGTCGGCGTTCTCCGAGGCAAAGCCGCTGAACGCCTGCATGTGCGGGTCGGTGCACGGCTCGCTCGCGAGCGGTCCGACGGAGCCGAAGCCCGTCACCGAGCCGTAGACGAGGCGCGGGTTGAGCGTGCTCAGCTCCTCGAAACCGAACCCGATCCGGTCCAGGGCGCCCGGCCGGAAGTTCTCGAGGACGACATCGGCGCCGGAGACGAGCTCGCGTGCGAGCTCCCGATCTTCGGCGTCCTTCAGATCGAGCCGCACCGATCGCTTCCCCTGGTTGAGAGCGAGGTACGTCGTGCTGAGCCCGGCGACCGTCGGGCGGACGGAGAGGATGAACTCGTTCGGCGCCTCGACCTTGACGACGTCGGCGCCGAGCCATGCGAGGAGCGTGGCGGCGAACGGCCCGACTCCACCGACGCCGAAGTCCACGACACGAATGTCGGCGAGCGGGCGCGCAGGATCGCGGCTCGAGCTCGCGGCGATGCGCAAGCACCCGGCGGAATCGAGCCGGAACGGCAGGCCGTACGCGCCCCGCTCTCGAAGACCGAGCGCTCGGGACTGTGGATGGTCGAGGCACTCCTCGAGCGTCTGAAATGGAACGGAGGAGCCGCCGTTTCGACGGATGAGCGCGACCGCGTCGTCGGTCGAGAGCGAGGAGAGCCGCTCCTCGTAGACCGGCCGGGCGTCGTCGACGTCGTCGCCCCAACCCACGGTCTCGTGCCAGCGAGGCTGCAGTCGCTCGATCGTCGAGGCGTCGAGGCCGAGCTCGTCTGCGAGCCTTCCCCAGCGATCCTCCGCTCCGACCGGGAAGTCGAGCGTGATCCGACCGTCTCGCGTGAGATAGCCGGAGTCGACGAGACGGTCGCGCGAGCGGACGTGCGTCCCGACCCATTCGTCGGGACGGGTGCGAGCCGCCCAGATGATCGTCTTCAGCGTGGACAGCGCGCGAAGCGGTGAGACGGCGATGTCGTGCCGAGCGAGCGTGACCCGGCCGCCGTGGAGCCAGGCCAGCGTCCCCTGTACGGCGCTGATCCCCGCGACGACCGTGCCCACGTCGCTGCCGATGCGCGCAGGCGGCCCGTCGGCAGGTCCCACGTAGCCCGTAAAGCCGATCGCAGCCTGCGCCGTCGTCTCGGAGGCGACGAGCCCTCCGTCCATGCGCTGGGACTCGAACGTGCAGACGAGCGCCGTCGCCGTGCAGTCGGCAGAGGGATCACTCCCTGCGTCGACCAGCACGACGTCCGCGTCGGGTCTCTCGATGCCGAAGACCGTAGCGCCGAGCTGCTCCAAGTGGCGCGCTGCGACCGCGGCAGCCGGGTCGCCCGTCAGCACGCACACGACAATCCCGTCGAGGAGCGCGCTCGTCATCGAGCTGCGAGCACCTGCCCGAGCTCGGTTCTCAGCAACTTGCCGCTCGGCGAGCGGGGGAGGGTTTCGACCGGGAGCACGAGCTCCGGCCACTTCAGCTTCGCGAGCCCCGCGTGGCGGCAATGTTCACGTAGCTCGTCCAGCGTCGGAGCTGCCCCCTCCGCCACGACCAGTGCGGCCACGCGCGCGCCGAGCCGCTCCTCCGGGGCACCGACGATCGCAACGTCGCGGACGGCCGGATGCGACGCGAGGACGTTCTCGACCTCGACCGGGGAGATGTTGACACCGCCGCGAACGATCCTGTCGTCGAGCCGCCCGCCGAGGCGGACATAGCCGTCGGCGTCGATCGTCGCCTCGTCCCCCGTCGCGAACCAGCCGTCCTCTCGGAAGCGTTGCGCTTCGGCGTCACCCCAGTAGCCGGTGGCGAGCTGCGGCCCGCGCACGTGGAGCTCGCGATCGACCAACCGCACCTCCATGCTCTCGAGTGGCAGGCCGTCGGTGGTCAGCTTCTTCTGCTCGGGCGCAGCGGGCGGGCACGTCGTCACTCCGCCGCATTCGGACGTGCCGTAGTACGCGGTGGCGTCAGTGTGGGGAAGGGCCTGGCGCGCGCGCTCGAGCAGCTGCGTCGAGACCGGAGCACCCCCGCACAGGAACACGCGCAGGCTTTCGAGCCCTGTCGCGCCGTGTAGCTCGGTGTGCTCGACGACGTCGAAGAGGAAGGGCGTCGGGGCCGCGACGAAGGTGCAGTCGTGCCGGTCGGTGAGCTCGGCGAAGAGCGCTGCGTCCCAGCTCGGCATCAGCACGACCGGGCACTCGGCCGCGAGCGCGAGCCGGACGCCGTAGACGAATCCGACCGCATGTCCCACCGGAGCGGCCACGAGGACCACATCGTCCGGCCCAAGCCCGTAGCGCCGCACGAATCCGTCGGCGATCAGGGCGAGCGTCGTCTCGGTGTGCACGGCGCCCTTCGGCGTGCCGGTCGTCCCGGAGCTGTAGGCGAGCCAGGCGATGTCGTCCGCGTCCCGTGCAGGCGCGAGCGCAGGATCCGCGCGCTTCTCTTCCCCGACGGAATCCGTCTCGGACAGGATCGTTGTCACTTCCCCGATCTGCGCTGCAACCTTCGGGTCGACGTCGTCGTGAAGAATTGCGACGCGCGCCTCGGTCTCCGTCACGACGTGCACGAGCTCCCGCCTCCACTGCCAGGGGACGTTGACGAGCACGGCGCCGCAGAGGCGGACGCCGAGGTATCCGCACACGAAGGCGAGGGAGCTCGGCAGCGCGAGCACGACCCGGTCGTCCGGAACCACGCCCGCCTGTCGCAGCCGTGCCGCCGTGTCCGAAGCCGCAGCACACAGCTCGGCGACGGTCAATGACGATCCGGGCTCGGCCGCCGCAAGAGCCCCGGCGGGACGCCGCCGAAGCGATTGCCACTCAGGCGGAGCGGCGCCGCTCACCGGAGCGCGGGAAGGAGCTCCCGCGCGTAGCGCTCGAGCGTCTCGAGCGTGGAGCGTGAGGCGGCGGGCGACGGTGCGGGATCGAGCGCGATCGAGTCCTCGTGGATCATCCCGAGCGCAAGGTGCTCGATCCCGACGTCGACGAACTCGCGCAGCGAGGCCGCACATGTCTCCGGAGTTCCGTGGACGCAGTACTTGTCGATCCAGGGCGTGAAGTCCTTTCCGTAGCGCCACGAGAGATCGCGGATCCCTAGCTCGCGGGCGCGCTCGGGCGAGTCGTCCATGCTGACGTAGACGAAGGCGGACTCGACGAACCTCGGGCTGAGCTCGACGCCGAGCCGCTCGGCCTCCTCGCGAACCTCCTGGAAGGCCGACCGGCAGCGCTCGG
>JACCUU010000024.1 GCA_013811645.1 Actinomycetota bacterium
CGCGCTCGCGACTCGCCTGCGCGAGGCGCACGAGGTCGTGCTCGGCTCGAGAGACGCGGCACGGGCGGGCGAGGCGGCGAAGGAGCTCGGGGTCGAGGGTACGACGAACGACGAAGCCGTTGGCGCAGCCGACCTGATCGTCCTCGCGACGAAAGCGGAGGCCGCCCTCGACACCGCTCGAGCGCTGCGCGCTGCGATCGACTCGACGCCGGTGCTCTGCGTGGCGTCCGAGCTTCGCTTCACACCCGCCGGTGTCCTTCCGACACCCGAATCCGCGTCGCTGGCGGAGCGCGTCCAGGCCGAGCTCGCCGGTCCTGTCCTCGCAGGCCTGCATTCGCTCGCAGCTTCGACTCTCGGTTCGTCCGAGCCTCCCGACGAGGACACGTTCGTCTGCGGGGACGACGTGGACGCGAAGATCCGAGCGCTCGAAGTCGCCGAGCTGCTGACCTCCGGGCGCGCGCTCGACGCGGGTCCGCTCGCGAGCGCGCGGGCGCTCGAGGGCATGACAGCGGTGATTGTGAACCTGAACAAGCGGTACCGCGGACATGCCGGCCTCCGCGTCAGCGGACTTCCTTGACCGGTGAGCTCCGCGTCATCGCCCTGCGCGGGATCCCGGAGCTCGAGGAGGGCGACGATCTCGGTGCGCTGGTGGTCGAATCGGCGGAGCGCGCAGGAGGGCTCGCGAGGGGCGACATCGTCGTGGTCGCGCAGAAGGCGCTTTCGAAGGTCGAGGGCCGCGTCCTTCATCTCGACGATGTCGAGCCATCCGAGCGAGCGCGGGAGCTCGCCGGAGCGGAGGACGCGCGTCGCATCGAGGTGATCCTCCAGGAGAGCCGTCGGATCGTGCGCTCGCGACCGCCGGCGCTCATCATCGCCGAGACGCACCACGGATTCGTCTGCGCGTCGGCGGGCGTCGACCAATCGAACGCGAAGGGACCGAACACGCTGATCCTGCTCCCGCTCGACCCGGACGCCTCCGCCCAACGCCTGCGCGACGGGATTCGCGAGCGGTCCGGCGTCGACGCTGGCGTCATCGTCAGCGATTCCTTCGGACGTCCTTTCCGTCGTGGCACGACCGACGTCGCGCTCGGCGTCTCAGGTCTCACGCCGCTCCTCGATCTCAGAGGGCGACGGGACTCGACAGGATACGAGCTGCACGCGACCGAGATTGCCGTCGCAGACGAGATCGCGGGTGCCGCCGAACTCGTCATGGGGAAGACCGCCGGCGTCCCAGGGGCAATCGTGCGTGGGCTCGAGCTCGCGGGGGACGGCAGCGGACAGAGCCTGCTCATGCCTCGCGAGCGCGATCTCTTCCGCTAGTCGGTCAACTAGACTCGGCTCGTGCGCAGGTACGCCATCTGGGGAACCGCGACGTCTCCCGCTCACGAGGAGTGGGTCTCCGAGATCGGCAAGCAGTTCGAGCACGACGACTTCGTGCGCGTCGACGACGTCGCCGAGGCCGACTTCGTCCTCAACATGTTCGACCCGGACGACCCGAAGGCGTTCAGGCGCGCCTCGCGCGGCACGTACTCGGCGGCGTTCTACGAGCTTTCCGACGCGCCCGAGGACGCGCTCAAGGAGAGCTACCCGATGCTCGTCCGCACACTCTCCAACGTCGTCCTTCTGCGCGTCCCCGGCAAGGGCGTTTGGTTCACGACGATGGAGCGCGGCACGTACCACGTCGCCGACGACGCGGCGGAGATCTACGAGCGCCTCGAGCCGCTCGCGACCTCGCGGCTCGTCATCGACAACGAGTGGATCCCGGATCTCGAGCCCGAGCTCTGGGACGGCGACGAGATCACCGCTGATATCGGCTCGGCCGGCCGTCGCCTCGACGAGCTCGACCTCCTGCCTTCGCCCTTCCCGGTCGAGGAATATCTCTCCGGTCGCGACCTGCGCCATGTCATGCGCCTCTATTCCGTGGGCGGGCTGTCGTACGGGAATCTCTCCGCCAGAAAGGACGAGACCCGTTTCTGGATGAGCGCGTCCGGAGTCGACAAGTCGAAGCTCGAGGACGTCGGACGCGACATCCTCATGGTCAAGGACTTCGACGACGAGCGGGGGACGATCGTCTTGAGCGTCCCGCCGGGTATCGAGCCACGGCGGGTCTCGGTCGACGCGATCGAGCACTGGATGATCTACCAGGCACATCCCGAGGTCGGAGCGATCCTCCATGTGCACGCATGGATGGAGGGCATCCCCGCGACCGACGTGAACTATCCGTGCGGCACGCAGGAGCTCGCGATCGCGGTGGCCGACCTCGTTGCGCTCGAGCCCGACCCCGCGCATGCCGTCATCGGCCTTCGAAACCACGGCCTGACCTGCACCGGCGACAGCCTCTCCGAGGTGCTCGACCGCGTCGCGCCCAAGGTTCTGCGGCAAGTCCCGATGACCTAGCCGTCCCCCGGCCGGCTCGGG
>JACCUU010000055.1 GCA_013811645.1 Actinomycetota bacterium
GGGCATACCGCCGCTGGACTCCCGGATCGACGCGGCGATCGCTCGCGCGACTTCCACATCACCGGTGCGGAGATCGACGTTGTACGCGACGAGCGGCGGTCTCGCTCCGACGAGAACTGCGCCAACGCGAGGATCGAGTCTCGACGGGCCGGCGTCCACGCGGAGCTCCCGTGCGTCCAGGCGACGCTCGAGCTCGGCGAGGCCTCCGGAGCGAAAGAACGCGGGCCGCCTGCCGTCGCCGACCGTGCCGTACAGAAACACCGGGAGCTCGAGCTCGGCCCCGACGCGCTCGGCGAGGACGCGCGCGGTCTCTTCGGCGAGTGCCACCTCCGGCGGGGCGAGGTGGATGAGCGGAACGACGTCGACGGCGCCGATCCTGGGATGGACCCCGTCGTGCACGCGCAGATCGACGAGCTCGAGCGAGCGCGCGATGCCGGCCAGAAGCGACTCGACGAGCGGTTCGGCCTCTGCGGCAAGCGTGAAGACCGAGCGGTGGTGATCCGCGTCCGCATGGACGTCGAGGAGCTTCGCCTGGCTCGCAAAGGCATGTCCGATCTCCTCTATCGCCCCGGCATCGCGCCCTTCGGAAACGTTCGGCACCGTCTCCAGCACGATCCGTACCCTACGAGCACGTGAGGGCTGAGGAGGACTCGACAACGCGACCGCAATCCGCGCGCCGGACCTTCGTGCGCCTGCTCGCCTTTCTTCGCCCATACCGCGCCTCGCTCGCCGTCTCGTCGGTGCTCGCGATCGGATCGCAGGTAGCGGGGATCATGGTTCCCGTCCTCATCGGATTCGTCATCGACGAGCTCGATGGAAACCAGGACACAACTGTCGTCATGTGGTGGATCGGCGCGATCGTGGCACTGGGGCTCGTGCGCGGCGCGCTCATGCTCGGCCGGCGGCTGCTCTCCGGCAGGCAGGCGCTCGCAGTCGAGTACGACATGCGCGATGCGCTCTACGCGCACCTCCTGCGCCTCTCCTTCGGCTTCTACGACCGGAGCCAGACGGGGCAACTCATGTCCCGCGCGACGATCGACCTGCAGTCGGTCCGCTTCTTTCTCGGCTACGGCCTCATCTTCTTCGCGCAGCACGTGGTGACCATCGTCGTCGTCTCGGCTGTGCTCTTCGTCTACAGCTGGGAGCTCGCTCTGGTTTCGCTCGCGATCACGCCCGCGATCGTCGTCATCGCGCAGCGGTACAGCCGCGTCTCGCACCCCGTGCTCCGTGACGTGCAGGCGAAGCTCGCTGACGTCTCGACGGTGGCCGAGGAGAGCATCGTGGGGGTGCACGTGGTCAAGTCGTTCTCGCAGGAGGAGCGTCGCGGAGAGCAGTTCGCTCGCGCCGCCGACTCGGTCTTCGATCTCACGCTCGCCGCAAACCGCCAGCGCGCTCTCTACGTGCCGCTGCTCAGCTTCCTCCCGCTCATCGCGCAGGCAGCGGTTCTCCTCGTTGCCGGTCGCATGGTGGTCGACGGGACGATGTCTACCGGCGACTTCTTCACCTTCTTCCTGTTGCTCGCCATGCTCGTGATGCCGCTCCGCATGCTCGGGATGTGGGTCGGTCAGGCTCAAAGGGCGACCGCGGCGGGCGAGCGCATCTTCGAAGTCCTCGATGAGCCCGAGGAGATCGCCGACCGCGCGGGGGCCAAGCCGCTCCCAGCTGGGCCAGGACACGTTCGCTTCGAGGGTGTCGACTTCGGCTACGAGCCCGGCCGTCTCGTCCTCGAAGACGTCGATCTCGAGATCCCGGCCGGACGCACCCTCGCGCTCATCGGCCGGACTGGCTCCGGCAAGACCACCTTGGCCGCCCTCGTTCCACGCTTCTACGAGGTCACGAGCGGTCGCGTGCTCGTGGACGGTGCCGACGTCAGAGACGTTCAGCGTCGGTCGCTGCGCCGCGAGATCGGGGTCATCTCCCAGGATCCATTTCTCTTCTCGGCGTCGGTGCGAGACAACATCGCGTTCGGCCTGCCCGAGGCCCCGCACCAGGCGGTCGAGGCCGCCGCGCGTGCGGCCCAGGCCCATGACTTCATCGTCGAAGACCTCCCGCACGGGTACGAGACGGTGATCGGAGAGCGTGGAATCACCCTGTCCGGGGGACAACGGCAGCGCATCGCAATCGCGCGAGCGCTCCTGATCGATCCGCGCATCCTCGTTCTCGACGACGCGACGGCGTCGGTGGACGCGACGACAGAGGCACGTATTCGTGCAGGTCTGCGGGAAGTGATGCGCGGCCGGACAACGATCATCATCGCCCATCGGCTCTCGACGATCGCGATGGCAGACGAGATCGCGGTACTCGAGAACGGCGGCATCCTCGCCCGCGGCACGCAGGCGGAGCTCCTCGCCGAGAGTGCGCTCTTCCAGGAGATCCACGAGCACGGTCTCCTCCAGCAGGTCGTCGCCGGATGAGCGGCTTGCGCCGACGGGCGAGCTCGGTAGTGGGACGCCGGCCGGCTTGGCGCACACTTGGCACGAACACGTTTCCCATGCGTGCGCGTTTCCGCGTTACGCTCGCAGTGGGTGGTGGGCCGGGGTGCCCCGTCTGAAGGCCGGAAATTGAAGATCTGGCAGGCGGGAAGTCATCTCACCGACGATCGGGCTGCCCGTGTCGACGACTGGACGTGGGCGCAGACGCGGCGCCGACTCGGCGTTCTCGTCCGACTCGCCCGTCCCTATCGAAGCCGCGCGGCGGTCGCGATCGTCACGCTCGTCGCGTACACGATCGTGGCACTCTTGCCGCCGTACCTCGCGAAACTCGCCGTCGACGACGGGCTCATCGCCGGGGATCTCCGCACGCTGACCATCGTCGTGGTCGCGTTCATCGGGGCGGGAATCGCGGCCTTCGTGCTCTCGGGCCTCCAGACCTACTTCACCGGCTGGGTTGGCGAGCGAGCGCTCGCGGATCTCCGCATCCGACTGTTCCGCCACCTGCAACGACTCTCGCTCGGCTTCTTCGAGCGCAATCGAACCGGCGCCATCGTCAGCCGGATCACCAACGACGTCGAGGCGCTCGACCAGCTCGTCACCGACGGTCTCTCCAGCCTCGTCCAGAACAGCCTCGTCCTCATCGGGACGGCGATCGTCCTCTTTCTCCTCGACTGGCGCCTCGCGCTCGCGACGCTGCTCGTGCTGCCACTGATGGGCGCCGCGACGGCATGGTTTCGGGTTCGCTCGAATCGCGCATATCGGCGCGTGCGAGAACGTCTGGGGCTCGTGACCGCCACCCTCGCCGAGGACATCTCGGGCATGCGGGTCGTGCAGTCGTTCACCCGCGAGCCGACGAGCCAGACGAGCTTCCGCGGTGTGAACGAGGGATACAAGGCCGCGAACTACGAGACGGTCGTGCTGAACGGCCTCTACTTCCCGGCGGTCGACGTGCTCTCCTCGGTGGCGACGGCGATCGTGCTCGGCTTCGGAGGAGCGCTCGTCATCGACGGGAGCATCACCGTCGGAACCCTCCTCGCCTTCACGCTCTACCTCGCGAACTTCTTCGACCCGGTGCAGCAGCTGTCGCAGCTCTACAACACGTTCCTCTCCGCGACCGCGGCGCTCGATCGCATCATCAAGGTCCTCGACGAGGAGCCCGAGGTCGTCGACGCCGCTGACGCTCACTCGCTTCCGTCCATCGAAGGCCAAGTCCGTTTCGATCACGTCCGCTTCGGATACTCGAAGCTCCCGGACGTCCTGCACGACTTCGATCTCGACGTGTCACCCGGCACCACCGTCGCCCTGGTGGGGCACACGGGCGCCGGCAAGTCGACGATCGCGAAGCTGCTGGCGCGCTTCTACGACCC
>JACCUU010000057.1 GCA_013811645.1 Actinomycetota bacterium
AACTCTCGATAGTGTAGCCGCGCCTCTAAAGGGAGGGGCTCTTTGCAACGTAGGCTCTCGTCGTGGCGACGGCGGACTGGATCGTGCTCGGCGTCGTCCTGCTCTTCGGCCTGTACGGGCTCTCGAAAGGGCTCGTCCGCGGGGCCTTGTCGCTTGCCGGATTCGCGCTCGGCGCCTACGTGGGAGCCCGCATCGCGCCCACGTTGCTCGCGGACGGCTCGCCCTACGCACCGTTGGTTGCGCTCGGCGGCGCGGTGCTGGGAGGGACGCTCTTGTCGAGTCTCGCGGAGATTCTCGGGGTGACCCTGCGCTCGACGCTGGGCGTGATCCCGGGCCTGCGGGCCCTGGATTCGGCGGCGGGCATGCTGCTCGGCGCTGCGGCGGGCCTGATCCTCACCTGGGCCATCGGCGCGGTGCTCCTCTATCTCCCGGGACAGTCGGAGCTGCGCAGATCGGTTCAGGAGTCGGCGATCCTCTCCCGAATTAACGGGGTGTTTCCCCCCGAGCGGCTCCTCGAGACACTCGAGCGCGGAGATCCGCTCGGCGTGCTTGTCGGCCCACCGGCCACCGTCCCGCCGCCGAAGGCGGCGATCGCCCGCGATCCGGATGTAGCTGCGGCTGCTGCGAGTGTGGTGCGGATCTCGGGAATCGCGTGCGGGCTCGGCATCGAAGGCTCGGGCTGGATCGCGGGGGCCGCCCTCGTCGTGACGAATGCTCATGTGGTCGCAGGCATCGACCGCCCGAGCGTCGACCGGCAGGATGGCCGCTCGCACGCGGCAACCGTCGTCGTGTTCGATCCGAAGAACGACCTCGCGGTGCTCCGGGTGCCTGGCCTCGACGGTCGGCCGCTCCGGCTCGCAGAGCCCGAGAGTGGCGCTGCGGTAGCGCTCGTCGGGTACCCCGAGAACGGGCCGCTCACGCGGACGCCGGGTCGGCTCGGTGAGACCGGCGACTTCCTGAGCAGGGACGCTTACGGTCGGGGTCCGGTGCGAAAGTCGGTAACGGCGATCCGGGGCGTCGTTCGGCCGGGGAACTCGGGAGGCCCGGGCATCGACGCCCAGGGTCGGGTGCGAACCACGATCTTCGCGCGCAGGCCTGGCGAGCGCGGAGGCTTCGGGGTTCCGCCGGTACGCGTACGCGACGCGCTCACGCGGGCGGCGCAGGGCAGTACGGCCGGTCTTGCGACCGACTGCGCGCGCTAGCGCCGCGTGCTACGAGAACAGCTCGAGGGCGGCGAGTGGTTGCCTGAAGGGCGGGATGACGTAGGCGCCGGCAGCCCGCTCGCGAGACTCCTCGAGCAGCCCTTGCGCGATCGCCAGGCCCGCCTCGGCGGCGTTCGGCCCCGCCTCGCGCAACCGGGTCTGCACGTGATCCGGCACGACGATGCCGGGCACCTCGTTGTGGAGACGGAGTGCCAGCTGGTAGCTCTTCACGTAGAAGATCCCGATCAGCAACGGGATCGGGCACGGGCGGCCGAGTCTGGCGATGAAGTCGTCCAGATACGCGAAGTCGAACAGCACCTGCGTCATCGCGAACTTCGCGCCGGCCTCGAGCTTCTGCTCGAACCGCTCGAGCTCGTAGCCCGGATCGTCGGCGGCCGGGTTGACAGCTACCCCGAGGAAGAACGACGTCGGCGCGTCGATCTCCCGACCGTTGAAGTCCTCGCCGGCGTTCATGTGCGTGATGATCTTCGAGAGGCCGATGGAGTCCACCTCATACACGCCACCGGATCCGGGGTAGTCGCCCGCCTCGGGTGGGTCCCCCGTGACCGCGAGCACGTTTCGGATCCCCTCGGCATGCGCGCCGAGGAGCATCGACTCGAGCCCGGCGATGGACGAGTCCCTTGGGGTCAGGTGCGGGATCGTTTCGATCCCGGCGACTCGCTCGATCGTGGCGGAGGCCATCAACCCGCTCATGCGCGCGCGGGCGCGGGGGTTGTCGTTCACGTCCACAACGTCCACGTGGCCGGACTCCTTCAGCGTTCGGGCGAGGTCGAGCATCGCCTGCGCCTGCCCGCCGCGAGGAGGGTCGATCTCCACGGAGACGACGAACGCGCCGGTGCGAAGCTTCTGCTGGAGGAGCGTCTCCTGCTCGGGCTGGGAAGACGCCACTACGAGCTCGCGTTCCCGTACGACCAGAGGCGCGCTCGGGCGCCGGCCCTGGTCGACAGCGTCCCGGACGGCGGCGATCTGCGTCGGCGTCGTGCCGCAGCAGCCGCCGATGATGCGTGCTCCGAGCTCCTGTGCGTGCGCGGCGAAGTCCGCGAAGTACTCGGGCGTCGTGTGCGGGAAGATGACTCGCTGGCCGGCGAGGCTTGCCAGGCCCACGTTCGGCAAGGCGGCAAGGGGCTTTCCGCTGGCGCTCATCTGCTCGAGCGCGCGAAGCGCCGCCTGCAGACCGAGGCCGTGATTCGCCCCGATCGCGGCAACGTCTTGCTCTTCGAGCATCGCCGCCGCTCGCGCCGCGCTCACTCCACCGAGCGTGTGCGCGTCCTCGTCGAAGGTGAGCAGCGCGACGATCGGAAGCGAGGAGACCGATCGCACTGCGCGGATCGCCGTCTCGAGCTCGTCGAGCTCGTAAAACGTCTCGACGAGGAAAAGGTCGACGCCGCGTCCTTCGAGGAGCTCCGCCTGCTCGGTGAAGAGCGCCTCGCGGTCGTCGCGCCTCGCTCCGATCTCGCCCAGCGGGCCGATCGACCCGGCGATGAAGACGTCGCGGCCCGACACCTCGCGGGCGTCGCGGGCGATCTTCACCCCCGCCTCGTTGATCGACTTGACGTCGTCCTCGAGGAAGTGGGTGCGGAGCTTGTGGCGGTTTGCGCCGAACGTGTTCGTCTCGATCAGCTCGGCGCCGGCGCGGATGAAGCCCAGGTGGAGTGAGAGCACGCTCTCCGGCGCGCGGAGGTTGGCTTCCTCCGGGCACCGGAGTCGCGCGACCGCGCTCGACACGAGCGTTCCCATCCCGCCATCGCCCACGATCGGCGGTCCCGAGGCCAGGCGTTCGCTGAATCGGTCCATGCGACTCACTCTAGAGGCCGCCGGCGGCAGTGAAGCGATGTCGTCAACCCC
>JACCUU010000065.1 GCA_013811645.1 Actinomycetota bacterium
ACATCGGTCAGTCTCCTCGTGAAGCGCGGCGAGCACTTGCGGTCTCGGTCGTGGCTCGGCGTCGCGGTTTTTTGAGGACGGCGATGGGTGACGGTTCTCGCAGGCGTTGAGTGCCGCGCGTTTGGACGCGCCGACCTTGTCCCTCTGCTCAGTGCTTTCGCGAAGCTCCGCTCAGAAGTGCCCGTAGATCCTGCTCGGTGAGAACGGGCACGCCGAGCTTCTGGGCCTTCTCGGCCTTCGAGCCCGGGCTCTCGCCGACGATGACGCCCGACGTCTTCCCCGACACCGACTCCGAGACCTTCGCACCGATAGCTTCGAGCGCCGCCTTCGCCTCTTCGCGCTTGAAGCCCTCGAGCGTGCCGGTGATCACATACTGCCGCCCGGTGAGCGGGCCTTCCGCCGGACGTTCGTCCTTCTCACCTTCCATCTGGATGCCGAGATCGCGGAGCTCGGCGACGAGCCTCCGGTTCTCCGCATCCGCGACCCACTCGGCGATGAGCACCGCTCGGTCCGGCCCGACTCCCTCCACCTCTTCGAGCTCCGACTGCGTCGCGGCGATAAGAGCATCGACCGAGCCGAAATGTCGCGCGAGGTTGCGTGCGATCACCCAGCCGACCTTGGGGATGTTCAAGCCGAAGAGGACGCGGGAGAACGGCTGCTCCTGCGAACGTGCGATCGACGCGATCGCCCGCGCCGCCGAGATCTCGGCATACCCCTCGAGCGCCTCCAGCTGCTCCGTGCTCAGCCGGTAGAGGTCCGGCAGCGACCGGACGAGCCCCTCGTCCCACAGCTTCTTGAGCGTGTTCGAACCGACCCCCTCGATGTCGAGCGCCGACCCTGCCCAGTGATAGAGCGTCTCCAGGCCCCGCGAGGGGCAGGCCCGGTTGGGGCAGCGGTGCATGACCTCGCCTTCGGGCTTGATGATTTCGGTCTTGCAGAGGGGGCAGCGCTTCGGCATCTTCCACGGCCTCGTGCTCGGCTCGTGCTCGCCGGCAGGGCCGACCACCTGCGGGATCACGTCTCCGGCGCGTTGAACGACGACGAGATCGCCGACCCGGATGTCCTTGCGCCGGATGTCGTCCTCGTTGTGCAGCGTCGCGCTGGAGACGGTGACGCCGCCGACCTGCACCGGCTCGAGCTCAGCCAGCGGGTTGAGCACCCCAGTGCGACCGACCCTCACGTGGATCGCCAGAAGGCGCGTGACCGCCGACGTCGGCGCCCACTTGTACGCACGGGCAAAGCGGGGCCTGCCGTGCAGCGAGCCGAGAGTCTCCTGCTGCGCGAAGGAGTCGACCTTGATCACGATCCCGTCGATCTCGTACCCGAGCTCGCCGCGCTTGCCCTCCCAGGCCGCGCACGCCTCGGCGACCTCCTCGATCGACTCCAGTCGCTCGGCGTCCGGGTTCGTGCGGAACCCGAGCTCACGGAGCCAGGCAAGAGTCTCCCACTGCGTCGCC
The DNA here is from genome assembly GCA_013811645.1 of Actinomycetota bacterium. GTDB lineage: Bacteria > Actinomycetota > Thermoleophilia > Gaiellales > Gaiellaceae > GMQP-bins7. Next base: position 1,458 of record JACCUU010000065.1, read on the forward strand.
GGTGCCGAGCCGCCGTGCACGCCGATCCCGTAGACGTAGATCGAGAGGGGCCGCGCCGCCGTGATCGCGGGGTTGAGCTGACGCAGCGAGCCCGCCGCGGCGTTGCGGGCGTTCGGCGCGGGCTTGCGGCCGGCCGCGAGCTGCGCTTCGTTGAAGCGATCGAAGCCCGCGAGCGGAAAGTAGATCTCACCCCGCACCTCCAACACTTCGGGGTGTGGTTTGCCGTCGCTCTCGAGGAGGCGCAGCGGCACGGACTCGAGCGTGCGCAGGTTCCCAGTGACGTCCTCCCCTCTCAGCCCGTCTCCACGCGTCGCGCCGCGCACGTACACGCCGTTCTCGTATACGAGCGAGACGGCCGAGCCGTCGATCTTCGGCTCGACCACGTACGCGACGGCTTCGTCACTGCCGAGCCTCTTTTGCACATCGTCCGCCCACTTGGAGAGCGCCTCTGCCGTGGTGACCTTCTCCAGCGAGCCCATCGGAGAGAGGTGCTCGACCTTGCGAAACCCCTCCGCGGGCGGCGCCCCGACTCGCTGTGTCGGAGAGTCGCGCGTGACGAGCTCGGGATGCTCGTCCTCGAGCGCCTTCAACTCGTCGTACAGGACGTCGTACGCGGCATCGGAGAGCTCCGGGTCGTCGAGGACGTGATATCGGTACAGGTGGTGCTCGACCAGGCGGCGGAGCTCTTCCGCGCGCGCCGCGTGAGAGGTCTTCCTTGTCCTCGTCCTAGAGGACATCGAGGAGCTCCTCCGGCGAGCGCACGAACGCATCAGGCTTGTGCGCCAGCAGCGTCTCGTCGGAATGAATCCCGCCCCACCCGACCGCGACGGCATACGCGCCCGCGCCTCTTCCCGCCTGGATGTCGAACGGAGAGTCCCCGACGTAGGCCGCGTCCGCGGCGTTGGCGCCGAGCTTCTCGAGGGCGTGGAGCACCGGCTCGGGATCGGGCTTGTGCCGCTCGGTGTCGTCGTGGCCGACGACGACCTCGAACTGCTCGGCAAGCCAGGGGAAGCGATCGAATGCGAGCGCGACGGTGCGGTGTCGCTTAGCGGTCACGATTCCGAGTCGCCGCCCTTCCGAGCGAAGCCGTGGCAACACGTCGATCATCCCGTCGAACGCCTCGAGCGTGTCGTGCAACGGGTCGTTGTGCTCGCGGTAGACCTCGACGAGCTCGTCGACACGCCCGGGGCCGAGCTCCTCCATCTGCGCAACCAGACCCTGGCCCCCGACCGTCGCCGCGAGCTCGTCGTACCCGATGTCCCGGTCGAGAACGGCACGAACGGCGTGCTGCATCGAGGCGAGGATGATCGGCCCGGAGTCGATCAGCGTCCCGTCGAGGTCGAAGAGGACGATGCGGAAGCGCATGCCCTCGATGCTAGTCAGTACTCCACCCGCTCCAGGTACAGACCCCAGGGTGGTGCAGTCCGCCCGGCCTCGTCGCGCGGGCGACCGACGAGGAGTTGCTGCATGCGGTCGGGCGCTTCGGCGCCGAGCTCGAGCATGGTCCCTACGAGCGCTCGCACCATGTGCCGGAGGAAGCTGTTTGCGGTGATCGTGAAGTCGAGGTGCTCGCCGTCTCGCTCCCACGCGGCCCCGAGGATGTTCCGGCCGAAGCTGTCGTGCTCGCTCTCTGCGGGCGTGAACGCCCGAAAATCGTGCGTACCTGGGAGCAGCGAGACTGCTGCCGCGAGCGCCTCGAAGTCGATCGGGCGCGGCCAGTGCAGCGCCCGCCGCGCGTCCAGCGGCGCAGGGGCTCGACGAGTGAACACTCGATAGCGGTAGGAGCGCGAAATGGCGGAGAAACGTGCATGGAATCCGTCCGGCGCGCGCTCCGCGGCCACAACCGCAGCGTCATCAGGCAACGCCGACGTCAGGGCCTCAGCGGCGCGGTAGATCGGCGCGCCTGCTCGAACCCCGACGCTGGCAACCTGACCATGCGCATGCACTCCGGCATCGGTGCGCCCGGCAACTGCGAGGCCGTCCCATCCCGGATACACGGCGTCGAGCGCGCTGCGCAGCACTCCCTCGACTGTCCGCGCGTCGGGCTGCCGCGCCCAGCCGCGGAAACCGGTGCCGTCGTATTCGAGCGTGAGCTTGAGGATCACCGGGACACCATCTGCGAGGATCGCACTGTATGGAAGGCGCAAGTACGACCTCTACTCGGACGAGTTCCGCGCCTCGACGCACGAGACCTACGCGGCGATGCGCGAGAGCGACCCCGTCTTCAGCCAGCCGGGCATCGACGGCACGACCCCGATCTGGTTCGTCACGCGCCACGACGACGTGCTCGCGCTACTGATGGACGACGAGCGGTTCGTTCTCGACCCCGCTCTCGTGCTCACGCCCGAGGAGCTCGAGGAGAATCGCGGGCCGATTCCCGCAGAGCTCAACGCGCGTGCAACACCAATCTGCTGACGAAGGACGGAGCCGATCACCGCCGGCTACGGCGACTCGTCACCAAGGCATTCACGCCGCGGATGGTCCCGCGCTCGCGCCGCGCATCCAGGAGATCGCCGACGAGCTGCTCGACGCCGTGGAGGCCCAAGGGGGGATGGATCTCGTCGTCGCCTGGGAGCCGGTGACTACGGCTCGATCCGCAGCGACTCGTTCGCTGAGCTCACCGTAAGGCCCGGCTCCGGGCCGCCTCCGATGACGAAGACGCGACCGCCGAGCGCCGCCATCCCCACCCCGTGGCGAGGTGTCGCAAGGTCGTCGAGACGCATCCAGCGCCGGTCGGCGACGCGGTAGGCGAGGACTTCGGCGATGGTGCCGGCCGGCTCCTCGCCGCCCGCCGACACGACTGTTCCGAGCAGCGCAGCCGCGCCGGTGCCGCCGCGTGAATCGGGCACCGGGGCGAGTCGTGTCCAGCGCTTGGCACCTGGTCGATACGACTCGAAGTTCAGGAGGTTCGTGTCGAGTCCTGCCGTTCGCCCACCGATCGCGTACACCGTCCCCGCGAGCGCAGTTACACCGAGATGCTCCCGCGCGGTGGGCCCCACGACGATCGACCAGCGCTTCGTTCGAAGATCGAACGAGAGCGCGTTTCGGGCGAGCCTGCCGGCGGCAGTGACTCCTCCTGCGACGACGATCTTCCCTCCCGCTACGCCTGCGCCCGCGGCTGCGCGTGGAAACGGCATGCGAGGAAGCGCCCGCCACTTCCCACGCTCGAGGACGAACGCGCTGCGAAGCGGCATTCCCGAAACCGTGTAGCCGCCTAGCACGTATGGCTGTCCTCGCGCACCAACGGCCATCGAGTGATGGACACCGACCGGAAGGTCGGGCAGCCGGCGCCAGCTGTTCCGCCCGGGCGAGTACGCGTCGACGCGAGTCGATGCGCCTCTTTCGAGCGTGAGCCCGCCGAGCACCACGATCTCGCTCCCGACCGTCGCGGCGACGACCTCCGTCCGCGGAAGCGGCAGCGCTGCCCGCGTCTCCCAGGCCGCGGTGGAGCCAGAGGCGAGGGGCACCAGCACCAGCGCGAGAGCGACGAAAGCCAGTCGCACGTCGCGCATCATGCAGGTTCCACGACGAGCAAGAGCCCCTGGACGGCGCGAATGACGACCCTCGTGCCTGCGTCGCAGCCTCCAGCGCAGCGGGCCTGCCAGAGCTCTCCGCTGACTCTGACCTGGCCGTCGGGCCAGAGCGCGGACGAGGCGACCCCGATCTTCCCGACGAGCGCGTCGACGCCGACAGTTGCCTTTCGCCGCTTCGACCACCAGATGAAGAGGCCGGTCTCGACGATGTCGAGAACCGCGGCCACGGCGACCGCGACGAGGCCCCAGGGCGAGGGGAGCACGAAGATCGCGAGAAAGAGAGCGATGAGGACGAGCACGACCTGAGGGTAGTCGCGCCGATCAACACCCTGAGACCGGGTCGGGCTGAAGCCTGACCCCAGCACCGTCGCCGGTGAGACCTACGCCTCGGCGGGGGCCGTGTCCTCACGCCGGGCGCGAGGAGGTGCCAGCGGCGACGTCGCCGGCTCGAAGTCGACGAGCTCGAGGTAGACCATGTCGGCCGCGTCTCCCTGGCGGGGGCCGAGCTTGACGATGCGGGTGTAGCCGCCCGGCCGGTCGGAGAAGCGCGGGGCGATCTCCGCGAACAGGCGGTGGACGACGTCGTTGGAGCGAAGCGCGGCGAGCGCCTGCCGGCGGGCATGGAGGTCGCCGCGCTTCCCCAAGGTGATCAGCTTCTCGGCGAACGGCTTGACCGCCTTCGCCTTCGCTTCGGTCGTCTGGATCCGGCCGTGCTCGATCAGAGCGCCCGCGAGATTCGAATAGAGCGCTTTGCGATGGGCGGAGTTCCGCCCGAGCTTCTTTCCCGACCGCTGGTGTCTCACCCGATGGTGTCCTCGCCCTTCAGCATCAGGCCGTGGGATGCGAGCGCGGAGCGCACTTCCTCGATCGATTTCCGGCCGAAGTTCGGGATGGCGACGAGCTCGTTCTCCGACTTCGAGGTGAGGTCGCCGATCGTCTCGATGCCGACCCGCTTCAGGCAGTTGTACGAGCGGACACCGAGCTCGAGCTCCTCGATGGGGAAGTTCTCCATGCCGTGCGTGACCGGAGCTTCCGCCGTCGTATCTGCGGAGATCTCTCCCAGGCTCTCGAGGTCGAGGTCCGTGAAGATCTTGAGCTGGCGGATGAGGATCTCCGCGGCCTGCCCGATCGCGTCGCGGGGGTCGAGCGAGCCGTCGGTGGTCACGTCGAGGACGAGCTTGTCGTAGTCGGTGCGCTGACCGACGCGAGCTGCTTCGACCTCGTACGCCACGCGGCGCACCGGCGAGAAGATCGAGTCGATCGGAATGACGCCGATGGTCGTCTCCGGTCCCCGGTTCAGCTCGGCGGGAACGTATCCCCGCCCGCGACCGATGGTGAGGGTCATCTCGAGCTTGCCCTTGTCCGAGACGTGCGCGATCTCGAGCTCCGGGTTCAGGATCTCGAGGTCGGCAGGCGCCTCGATGTCGGCCGCGGTCACGACCCCGGCGCCCTTCTTCGCGATGTAGACCTCGATCTCTGGCGACGCGCCGTGCAACAGCACGATCAGGTTCTTGAGGTTGAGGATGATGTCGGTGACGTCCTCGCGGACTCCCGGAAGCGTCGTGAACTCGTGCGCGACGCCCTCGATCTTCACGGCGGTCACGGCCGCGCCCTCGAGCGACGACAGGAGCACGCGGCGAAGCGAGTTTCCGAAGGTGTTGCCGAAACCGCGGTCGAGCGGCTCGATCTGGAAGACGCCGCGATGGTCGTCCGCTTCCTCGTGGGCGATCCGCGGAGTCTGGAACTCCATCAAGCTGGTGCGTGTAGCCAAGGTGATCCTTTCTGGTTCTGGTCAACTAGAGGGCCAGGCATGCCCGGCCCCTACTTCGAATAGAGCTCGACGATGAGTGATTCCTGGACGGGCACGTCGATCTCGTCGCGCTCGGGAAATCTCAGGACTTGGCCCGTGAGCCCGTCATGGTCGGCCTGGAGCCAGGGAGCGACCGATGCAGTCAGGTCTGTCGCTTCCCGGACCAGCTGCTCGACCGGGCTGCCCGGTCGGAGCGAGATGACGTCGCTCGCCTTCACGCCGTAGCTCGGGATGTTGACGCGGCGCCCGTTGACCTGGAAATGGCCGTGGCGGACGAGCTGGCGCGACTGCGCGCGCGATCCGGCGAAGCCGAGGCGGTAGACGACGTTGTCGAGGCGGGTCTCCAGCATGCGCAGGAGGTTCTCCCCCGGAGCGCCCTGGCCACGGCTCGCCCTCTCGTAGGTGAGGCGGAACTGCTTCTCGAGCAGACCGTAGTAGCGCCGGGCCTTCTGTTTCTCGCGCAGCTGGAGCAGGTACTCGCTCTGCTTGATGCGGCCACGCCCGTGCTCGCCCGGCGGATAGCTGCGCCGCTCGATCGCGCACTTCTCGGTCAGACAACGCTCGCCCTTCAGGAAGAGCTTCAGTCCCTCGCGGCGACAGAGGCGGCACTTGGGCCCGAGATCGCGAGCCACTAGTGGCCTCCCCGAGGATTCCGGTGCTGCTTGGCCGAGCGAAAACCGAGCAGCGCTAGGACGCAGGGAGCCTCGATATCAGTAGATATCGGGGCGACTGAGGACGACGCGGTGCGAAGCGTTTGCAGCCGGCCAAGCGGTGCCGTATTTCCCGGGGAGGCCACTAAACGCGCCTTCGCTTTCGCTGCCGGACACCGTTGTGGGCCTGCGGAGTCACGTCCCGAACGCCGAGGATCTCGAGGCCCGCGGCCTGCAGCGAGCGAATCGCGGTCTCGCGCCCCGATCCCGGGCCCTTCACGAAGACCTCGACCTTCTGAAGACCGTGCTCCATGCCCTTGCGCGCCGCGTTGTCAGCCGTGACCTGCGCCGCGAACGGCGTGGACTTCCGGGAGCCCTTGAACCCGGCCGAGCCGGCGGACTCCCAGACGATGACGTTGCCCTCGCGGTCCGTGAGGGTGACGATCGTGTTGTTGAACGAGGTCTTGATGTGCGCCTGGCCGATGGCGATGTTCTTCTTGACCCGGCGTCTCGTGCGACCCCGAGCCGCGGACTTGCGAGGAGGGGCCATCAGTCGCCTCGCGAGCAGATGGTGGCTTCACGCCGCGAAACGCAAGCAGCGCAAGGACGCAGGGAGCACTCGTACCCGTCGGGTACGGGGGCGACTGAGGACGCCGCGATGCGCGGCGTTGCAGCGCGCGTGTAGCCGCGAGATGCGAGTGAGTCGACTGTCATCACTTGGACCTCTTGCTGCGGCCGACGGCCTTGGTCGGGCCTTTGCGCGTGCGGGCGTTGGTCTTGGTTCGCTGCCCTCGCACAGGAAGGCCGCGGCGATGCCGGACACCGCGGTAGCTGCCGATCTCCGTCAGCCGCTTGATCGCCCCTGCGCGGTTGCGGCGAAGATCGCCCTCGACCTCGAGATCCGAATCGATGTAGGTACGAAGCTTCGTGACCTCTTCGTCGGTCAGGTCACGCACCTTCTCGTCCGGATCGAGCTCGAGCACGCGGCAGATCTTCTGCGCGGTCGAGGGACCGATGCCGTAGATGTAGGTCAGCCCGATCTCGAGCCGCTTCTGGGTGGGGAGGTTGACGCCTGCGATACGTGCCATGTGTCGGCTAGCCCTGCCTTTGCTTGTGCCGGGGATTCGTGCAGATGACGATGGTGCGACCGTGCCGCTTGATCACGCGGCAGCGTTCGCACATCGGCTTGACGGACGGACGGACTTTCATCGGTACCTCACGTCGGCAGGAACCCGCGCCTTTCGGTCGTTTGCGAAGTCTGAGTTGGTGTCAAAG
>JACCUU010000222.1 GCA_013811645.1 Actinomycetota bacterium
GGCCGTGGAGGAATTCCGCGAGCGTTACTACTCAATCCCTCCAGACGACTACGGCGAGCGGCTCACCGACGAAGATCTCGCGTACACCTGGGGTGCGCTCGACGCGGTACGCAAGCTCTTCCGAGTAGCTGCGTCCGAAGGACGGTACGTGCTCTTTACCGTCGCCGCGTGAACACGGGCCAAGGCTCCTGTGGTCGGGGGTCAGGCTTCAGCCTGACCCGGTGCTCAGGTTCTCCGGCCAAGGGCGACGTGCTCAACCTCACACCGGGGTCAGGCTTCAGCCTGACCCCTCTCGCCTGGCGGATGCGATAGTCAGCTCGTGACACTCGACCGCTCGAAGCTCTGGACGGGAGACCTGAACGCGAAGGCGCTCGAGCCGCAGCCGCGTGTGACCGTCGGCCTCTACGACACGACACTCCGGGACGGAGAGCAGACGGTCGGAGTCGTGTTCTCGCCCGAGGACAAGCTCGCGATCGCCAGAGCGCTCGACGCAGCAGGGGTCGACCGGATCGAGGCAGGCTTCCCGCGGGTCTCGGAGGACGACGCGCGCGCGATCTCGCTCATCCTCGACGCAGGCCTCGAGGCCGAGGTCTGGGGATTCTCCAGAGCGGTGCGCGCAGATGTCGAGGCGCTCGTCGGGCTCGGCGTTCGCGCATCGGTGATCGAGAGTCCGATCTCGGACGGGAAGCTCGCCGCGCTCGGCGTCTCCCGAGAGACGATGCTCGAGCGGATTCGTGCGGCGATTTCCTTCGCCGTAGAGGAGGGCGTCCGAGTGGCGTTCTTCGGCGTCGACTCGACCCGAGCCGATCTCGAGTTCGTGCGTGCTGCCTACGAGAGCGCGGTCGAGGCCGGGGCCGCCGAGGTCGTGGTCGTGGACACGCTCGGCATCGCCACTCCCGAGGCCGCGGCGTTTCTCGTGAACGACGTCGCAGAGCGGCTCGACTACGACGTCCCGGTGCACTGGCACGGCCACGACGACTTCGGGCTCGCGACTGCTGCAGCAGTGGCCGCCGTGCAAGGTGGTGCGACCTGGGTGCACGGGACCGTGAACGGCATGGGGGAGCGCGCGGGTAACGCCGACCTGGTCGAGGTCGCCCTGGCGCTCGAGGCCCTGTACGAGATCCCGACGCGGCTCCGGCTCGAGCAGGTGCGAGAGCTTGCCCGACTCGTGCAGGAGCGCTCCGGCACGGTTCACGCGCCCTGGAAGGCCGCCACAGGCGACAACCTGTTCACACGCGAGTCGGGTGCGGTCGCGTCTCAGTTCCACGACCCGCCGGCAATCGAGCCGTACGCGTCCGAGGTCGTCGGCGCGACGCGCGGAATCGTGCTCGGCAAGAAGAGCGGGCTCGACTCGATTCGGATCAAGCTGGAGGAGCTCAGCCTGGTGTTCCCGCCGGAGCGACACGGAGAGCTTCTGGACGCGGTCAAGAGGGCGGGAACGGAGAAGCGACGGCTCGTCAGCGATGGTGAGTTCCGACGCCTGGTGAACCGAAAGCGTGGGCGCTCGAGTATTGACTGACATCGGACCGCACGGGATACTCGAGATCATGGCGGGTCACGCGAAGCAGGGAGCGTGATAGAACGGGTCTGCATCGTGGGCGCGGGAGTCATCGGAAGCCTGTTCGCAGGTCATCTTGCGCAGGTGTCCGAGGTCTCGGTGTTGACCCGGCGACGGGAGCACGCCGACGCGCTGATCCGCGATGGCCTGCGTGTGAGCGGAAAGAGCGAGCGTCATGCAACGGTGCGCGCGTCGGCCGACCCGGCAGAGCTGCCTGCACCGGACGTCGCGATCATCGCGACTAAGGCGACGGGTCTACGAGACGCCGTGGAGACGCTCGCGGGCACGTATCCCGACGCGACGATGACGACCGTTCTCAACGGGCTCGGCGCAGAGGAGATCGTGCGCCAGCACGGGGAGTGGCCGATCGTGTCCGCGGTCACTTTCATGAGCGGCACGCGCCACTCGGACACGCACGTCGAGTACATCCTCGACACCGAAACGTGGCTTGGTCCCTACGAGGAGACGCCGTTCGAGCGGGTACAGGAGATCGCCGACACGATCCTCGCCTCCGGGCTCCGCGCCGAGGCGCTGCCCGACCTGCGCCCCGCGCAGTGGTCGAAGTTGATCTTCAACGCAGCTGTCAATCCGGTCGCTGCGCTGACCGGATTGCCACACGATCCGCACTTCGCATCCGAGGATGGGCCCACCGATCTCGGCCACCTCGTGCACGGACTCGTCGACGAGGGGAAGGCGGTCGCCACCGCGGCGGGGATCGAGCTGCACGACGATCCCTGGGAGATGAACGTGCTCGCGACGCAGCGCGGTTCGGCGCACTATCCGTCGATGTTGGAGGATGTCGACGCGCACCGGCAGACGGAGATCGAGCTTATCACCGGCTCGCTGATCCGCGAGGCGGAGCGACACCACGTTCCGGTTCCGCTGCATACGCTGCTGCACGGACTGGTGAAGGCCAAGGAGGAGTCCTGGTAAGAAACATGCGAGGAAAGGAGTTGGAGCAGCGCGGCCGCGAAGCGGACGCCTTTAGGGATGTTCACGCGACCGAAGTCCGC
>JACCUU010000103.1 GCA_013811645.1 Actinomycetota bacterium
GTCGACGTGCTCTCCTCGGTCGCGACGGCGATCGTGCTCGGCTTCGGAGGTGCGCTCGTCATCGACGGAAGCCTCACGACCGGGACGCTCCTCGCCTTCACGCTCTACCTCGCGAACTTCTTCGATCCGGTGCAGCAGCTCTCACAGCTGTACAACACATTCCTCTCCGCGACCGCCGCGCTCGATCGCATCATCTCCGTTCTCGACGAGGATCCCGAAGTCGTTGACGCGCCGCAGGCGCACGAGCTGCCTCTGATCGAAGGGCGCGTCCACTTCGACCACGTCCGCTTCGGGTACTCGGAGCTGCCGGACGTCCTGCACGACTTCGATCTCGACGTGCCGCCCGGCACGACCGTGGCTCTGGTCGGCCATACAGGAGCGGGCAAGTCCACCATCGCGAAGCTGCTCGCGCGCTTCTACGATCCGCGAGCCGGCCGGATCACGATCGATGGCCACGACGTGCGGGACGTGACCCAGCTCTCCCTCCGACTGGGGCTCGGGATCGTCCCCCAGGAGGGCTTTCTCTTCGCGGGGACGGTTGCCGAGAACATCTCCTTCGGGCGTCCAGCGGCGACTCGAGCCGAGGTAGAGGCCGCGGCTAGGGCGGTCGGCGCCGACGGATTCGTCGCCGAGCTGCCGGAGGGCTACGACACCGAGCTCGGCGAGCGCGGATTTCGACTCTCGCTGGGGCAGAGACAACTGGTGGCCTTCGCCCGCGCCCTTCTCGCCGATCCGCGCATTCTCATCCTCGACGAAGCCACCTCCTCCGTCGACATCGGAACCGAGCGGAGGATCGAGCGAGGGCTGCGGCACCTCCTCGCCGGTCGAACGGCCTTCGTCATCGCGCACCGTCTGTCGACGATCCGTCGCGCCGACCTGATCGTCGTCCTCGACCACGGTCGCATCGTCGAGCAAGGGACCCACGACGAGCTCATGGCTGCGGGCGGCGCCTACACACGTCTCTATGGCGACTGGGCGGCGAACGTTGCGTGAGCCTGTAAGCGTCTAGGCTCCGGTGGCCATGAGCAGCGAAGGAGACACCGACCAAGCGATCGACGAGGTGATCGAGGAGTCGATCGCGCTCGAGAGCGCGTACGCGACACTGCTCTCGCCGACGGAGGCGGTCGCGGCAATGCATCTCCGCGTCCCGGCGCGCGGGAACCGAAAGCTCCGCCGGGTGCTCGAGAGGATCGAAGCGGATGACCAGATCAAGGCCTGGTGGCACGTCGCCAACGTCAACGCGGTAGCCCGGCTGGAGATCAACGACCACTCGTGGGTGCACGTCCAGATCGTGGCCAACATCGCGCTCAAGCTCCTTCGGCAGCTGACGAAGCACGGCGTGCAGCCCTCGCTCGTTCACGACTACCGGCTCACCGCCGACGAGTCCGAGGTCGTCGTCGTGCTCGCTTCCCTCCTGCACGACATCGGCATGTCCGTGCATCGCAGAGACCACGAGGACTGGAGCCTTTTCCTGGCAGAGCCGAAGATGCGGGAGCTGCTCGAGGACATCTACGAGGAGCCCGACCGCACCGTCGTCGTCTCGGAGGTGCTGCAGGCGATCACGAGCCACCGCGCCGACGGCGAGCCACTCTCCGTGGAGGCCGGCATCCTGCGAGTCGCCGACGCCCTCGACATGGCCAAGGGTCGCTCGCGGATCCCGTTCGAGCGCGGATCCGTCTCCATCCACTCGCTCTCCGCCGCGGCGATCGACGAGGTGCGCATCGGGGACGGCCAGACCCGGCCCATCCGCGTCGAGATCGTCATGAACAACTCCTCGGGGATCTACCAGGTGGACGGCCTGCTCAAGGCCAAGCTTCGAGGCTCCGGGCTCGAGCCGTATGTCGAGGTCGTCGCGCGCATCGACACCGAGGCCGAGAAGCGCCTGGTGCCCGTCTATCACCTGGAGATCGGCGGGCCTGGCGGATCGTAGAACCGCCAGCCCATCCTCTAAACTGAGCGGGCCGGTGCGGGATCGTCTAACGGCAGGACGCCTGGCTCTGGACCAGGAAGTTGGGGTTCGAATCCCTGTCCCGCAGCCATCGCTCGCGTCGTCCCGCGTTGTCTATCTAGGATACGCTAGTGACAACTTTTCTAAGCGTTTTGTAATGCTTTTCGCGAGAGTTCGTGTTGCTTTCGCTAGGGTGGCCGAGATCGCGTGACACGAGCGGGCTCCTTGGAAGGGTCCGCGC
>JACCUU010000132.1 GCA_013811645.1 Actinomycetota bacterium
TCTTCCTCGTTGCCGACGTGGCCGAACGCGCTCGCCGCCGCTCTCTCGACCGGCCTGAGACGACCGCTGAGTCCTTGGCGACCGACCTCCGCCAGCGCGATGAGCGGGACGCCGTCAACACCCAGCCGGCCGAGGACGCGGTGCTCCTCGACACCACCGATCTCACGGTGGATCAGGTCGTGCTCCGCATCTCCGAGCTGGTGGAGGCGCGCCGGTGAACGGGACCGACGCCGTCTGGGCGGTCGGCCGGCTCACGATCGGCACCGCCGTGAAGCTCGTCGCTCCGCTCCGCGTCTACGGGGCCGAGCGAGTGCCCATGCGCGGTGGGCTCGTGGTCGCGTCGAACCACTTCAGCTGGCTCGATCCGCCGGCGCTCGGCTCGGCCAGCCCGCGCACGCTCTACTTCATGGCGAAGGTCGAGGCGCACCGCGTGCCCGGCCTGGGCCAGCTCATGCGGAGCTTTGGAGCGTTCGCGGTGCGCCGCGGCGAGTCCGATCGCGATGCGGTGAGGACGATGCGCCAGATCGTCCGGGACGGACACGCCCTTGGGATGTTCGCCGAGGGCACCCGGCAGCGTGAGGTTCCCGGTCCGGTTCAGCCGGGGGCCGCCATGGTGGCCATCAACGAGTCCGTCCCACTTATTCCGGTCGCGATCCACGGAAGCCAGAACTGGCGCTGGAACTTCGCCCCGATTTCGCTCGCTTGGGGCGAGCCGATGACCTTCGAGGGGCTCCCGCGCGGAGGCAAGGGGTACAAGGAGGCGTCGCTCGAGGTGGAGCGCAAGCTGCACGAGCTCTGGCAGTGGCTCGTGGAGATCCACGACCTCGGCCGCCCCCGCGACGCGACCCCGCCGCGATGACCAGGTCGCGGCGAGCTCCTTCCAGGGCCCGGGCTTTCACCGCTGAACACGGCGGCGCCGAACCGGTCGAGATCGCGGGGACGGTCGCGATCGTCGGCTTCCCCAACGTCGGCAAGTCGACGCTGATCAACCGGCTCACGGAGACGCGCGCCGCGGTCGTCCACGAGACCCCGGGCGTGACGCGCGATCGCAAGGAGCTCACCTGTGAGTGGTCCGGGACGACGTTCAGGCTGATCGACACCGGCGGCGTCGATCGAGAAGACACCGGTCCTTTCGGCCCGCAGGTGGCCGCCCAGGCGCGCGAGGCGATCGAGGAGGCCGACCTCGTCCTGTTCGTCGTCGACGCCAAGGCGGGAGTCACCCCCGGTGACGAGGAGCTGGCGGAGATCCTCCGCTCGTCCCGCCGCGACGTGCTCGTCATCGCGAACAAGCTCGACGATCCGCGGCGGGATGCAGAGGCCCTCGAGTTCCACCGGCTCGGCCTCGGCGACCCGATTCCGCTCTCCGCGTTGCACGGCCACGGCACCGGCGATCTCCTGGACGACATCGTCGCGCGGCTTCCGGGAAAGGGCGAGCGCCCGGTTGGCGAGGAAGCGATCCGAGTCGCGATCCTCGGCCGCCCGAACGTGGGGAAGTCGTCGCTCCTGAATGCGCTGCTCGGCCGAGAGCGGGTGATCGTCTCCGAGGTGCCCGGCACGACACGCGACTCCATCGATACCGTGCTGCAGCGGGGCGAGACAACGTTCGTGCTCGTGGATACAGCGGGTCTACGACGAAAGCGCAAGCAGCGGCAGGGAATCGAGTACTACTCCGAGCTGCGGGCGCTCGAGGCCGCGGAGCGCGCTGACGTCGCTCTCGTGCTCGTGGACGCGAGCGAGGGTGTCGTCGACCAGGACCTGTCCGTCGCGGATACCGCGCGGAAGGCGCAGTGCGCGACGGTCGTCGTCCTGTCCAAGTGGGACGTGGGAGACGTGCGGATCGAGGATGTCCGACCGCACCTCGCGAAGCGGCTCCGGCAGCGGCCTCCCATCCTCGCCGTGTCCTCCGCCACGGGGCGGGGCCTCGAACGATTGCTGGACACCGTCGAGGATGTCTTCTCCCGGTACGCGCGCCGGATTCCGACGGCGGAGCTGAACCGCGCATTGCAAGAGCTCCGGGAAGCGCGCCAGCCGCCCGGTCGCCGCGGGCGCCGGCTCAACATCCTGTACGGGACGCAGGTGAGCTCGCGTCCACCCCGTTTCCGCGTCTTCGTCAACGACCGCCGGCTGGTCACCCGCGATTACGGGTTCTGGGTCGAGAACGAGCTCCGGCAACGCTTTGGGCTCGAGGGCGTGCCCGTCTCGATCGACTTCGTGACCTCGGAATGAGGGTCGTCGTCGTCGGGGCGGGGTCGTGGGGCTCCGCGTTCGCGTGCCTGCTGCGCGATCGCGGGCACGAGGTGACGCTCGCGGGCCGCGACCCCGAGCAGATTGCCGTCATTCGAGAGACCGGCCGAAATCCACGCTACGCGCAGGATGCCGATCTCAGCGGCATTGCGGCAGCCACGATCGAGGAGGCCGGCGTCGAGAGCGCCGAGCTGGTCGTCGTCGCGATCCCCTCGAGCGTCTTCGGCGAGGTCGTGCCAGCGCTCGCCGGGGAAGCGCCGATCCTGAGCCTCACGAAGGGCCTCGATCCAGTGAACGGGGAGCGGCTGTCGACGCTGGTCACGCGGCGGCCGGTAGCCGTACTCTCGGGACCGAACATCGCCGAGGAGATCGCGCGGGGTCTCCCCGCTGCGGCGGTGGTCGCGAGCACCGATCTAGCGCTCGCCGTCCGGCTCCAGCTGGCGATCAACTCCGCGATCTTCCGCGTGTACGTGAACGAGGACATCGCCGGCGTGGAGCTCTGCGCCGCGGCCAAGAACGTCATCGCTCTGGCTGCGGGCGGGGCCGACGGTCTCCGCCTCGGCGACAATGCGAAGGCCGCTCTCGTCGCACGCGGGCTCGCCGAGATGGCGCGTTTGGCGGAGGCCGCCGGCGCGCGCCCGGACACCTTCGCGGGGCTCGCCGGAATGGGCGACCTGATCGTCACGTGCTGGGCCCCGACGGGCCGGAACCGGCGCGCGGGGGAGCTGATCGCGCAGGGCGCGACTCCGGAGGAGGCCCGCTCCGCGATCGGCATGGTGGTGGAGGGGCTCACTACCGCCCCGGTGCTGCGCGATCTCTCGCACCAGCTCGGGATCGAGCTTCCGATCACCGAAGGCGTCTGCGCCGTGCTCGACGGCGTCGAGCTCACGGATCTCGTACAGCAGCTGATGCGCCGCGAGCCGACGACCGAGTAGGGGGTCGCACCCTCGGCAACGGCCAGCGGTGGCGCGGCCGCGAAGCGGACGCGCGCCAGCCAGCTAGTCGATGTCCGCCCGCTGATAGCGCCACGTTGCCACCAGCCAGCCTGTGACTGCCACCGCGGGGAGGACGATGAACGCGACGGTGGCCAAGCCAGCCGAGGGCGTCACCTCCACGTCCGGCGCGGTCGCAAGGACGGAGTTCGCCCAGCCGACGACGGTCAACCGGGCAGACCCCTCCGCGAGATTGGCGACGGCGTTCTCCCACAGGAGCACGAACGCGAGACCCCACCACGCTGCGCGGCGAAACCAGAACCCTGCGGCGACGAACACCCCGGCGTAGGCGAAGCCCGCCAGCGACGCGGCGAGCAGGGCCGGCAGCGCGACGTCGTTGGCGCCTGCCGCGAGCGCGGTCGCGGCGACCGGCAGGGCGGCCAACGGCACGACGACGGTGGCCGTCGCGAGCACGCCAGCGGCGGGAAGCTGCCAGCGCGGCACGGGCTTCAGCCACAGGTAGACGAGCAGTCGATCGTCGACGAGGTCACCGATAGCCGACGTGCCGAGCCACAGGGCAGCGAGCGGCACGACGAGCCCGAGCCCGTAGGACGACACGGCGTCCGCCGCGGCTTTCGACGGGTCGGAGTCCCAGCGGGCGAAGACCCCGATGACGACCGAGAGAGCTCCGAGGGCCGCGATGCCGACCAGGCGCGGAACCGTGATCTGCGTCCGCAGCAGCAGTCGGTAGAGAGCGGCGAGCGAGCCACGGGCGCTCGTGCGATCTGCGCTTGCGCTCATCTCTCCACCACGTAGCGAAAGACGCCCTCGAGATCGGCGTCGAGGGGATGAACCTCGAACAGGCGCGCGCCCCGGTCGCGCGCGACCCGGGCCAGCGCATGGGCCAGCGCGCGAGCGTCGTTCGTGTCGAGCTCGAACGCGTCGTCGCCGTCGAGTCGCACGCCGACGGCTGTGCCGCCCTCGAGCAGCGCGCCCGCGACCTCGCGCGGCCGGTCGGTACGCACCCGGACTCGGAGCGGACGGTCGTCCATGAGCGCGCGCAGCTCGTGGAAGTCGCCGGCCGCGGCGAGCCTGCCCTGTGACATGACGAGGATCTGGGAGCCGAGCCGTTCGACCTCGTCGAGCACATGGCTGGACACGATCACGCACCGGCCTTCGCTCCCAAGGCGTCGGAACAGCGCGACCATGTCGGCGCGCTGGCGAGGGTCGAGCCCCGTCAGAGGCTCGTCCAGGACGAGCACGTGGGGGTCGTGCACGATCGCCTGCGCGACCTTCACGCGCTGACGCATCCCCTTCGAGTACGCGGGCAGCTTGCGCGGGTCTGTCGGGTCGAGATCGACGGTTTCGAGCATGCGAGCGGCGGCGGCGCCGGGCTCGGGGAGACCGTGCAGCGTTGCGGCCAGTGCGACAAACCGATGCGCCGTCAGCGGCTCGAAGACACTTTCCTGTTGCGGTACCAGCCCGATCAGGCGCGTGACACCCGTGTCCGTTCGAGGGTCTCGGCCGAGT
>JACCUU010000175.1 GCA_013811645.1 Actinomycetota bacterium
GTGTACGCGGGCGCGGTGATGGTCATGTTCCTCTTCGTCATCGCGTACCTCGGCGGCCGTGCCGACGCACCCTGGGCGGGCGGGTCGCCGATCCTCCAGACGGCCGCGGTCGTCGCGGCCGTCGCGCTGCTCGTCGAGGTGGTCGTCGTGCTCGGGCTCGCGTGGGGTGACGATCTCAAGGATCCGGCGGAGGTCTCGGACGCGTTCGGGAGCCCTGCCGCGATCGGCGAGCTCTTCCTCACCGACCACCTGCTTGCCTTCGAGATCACCTCGATCGTGCTCCTCGTGGCCGCGATCGGCGGCGTGGTGCTGGGAACCACGCACGAACGAACTGAGGTCGCCGGAGGCGGGGATGCCCGGCCCCTACAACGCGAATCCGGTGAAAGGCGACCGTGAGCGGGCCTGGCGTGGGGTGGTACCTGATTGTCGCAGCGGGCCTCTTCGGGATCGGGTCGCTCGGCGTGATGCTGCGGCGGAGCCCGCTCATCGTCTTGCTCTCGCTGGAGATCATGCTGAACGGCGCGAACCTCGCCCTGATCGCCTTCGCCCGCCAGGTCGGGAGCCTCGACGGCCAGATCTTCGCGCTGGCGGTGATGGCGGTAGCAGCGGCCGAGGTCGCGATCGGCCTCGGGCTCATCGTGGCCATGGCCCGGCGGGACATGGCTCTCGACGTCGATCAGGCAAGCGCGCTCCGCGGCTGATGACTGCCGCGTGCTCAGCTGGTGGGGTCGGGCTTCAGCCTGACCCGGGTGTGAGGTGTGCGCAGCGCGAACCCAACGACGAGGTCAGGCTGAAGCCCGACCCCAGCGACGCATGATCGCCGGCGCCTGGATCTGTCTGCTCGCACCGCTCGGCGGCGCGCTCGCGATCACGCTCACCGGGCCGTGGATCTCCCGGCGAGTAGCAGGCTGGATCTCGACGCTGACGACGTTCCTCGCCTTCGCAGGAGCGCTCGTCGCCTTCTTCGGCCTCTGGTCGCGAGATGCGGACGATCGCGAGCGCCTCTCGACCGCGTACACCTGGCTTGCGGCAGGCGACTTCCAGGTCGGCTTCGAGATCCTCGTCGACCCGCTCTCGGCGGCGATGATGCTCGTCGTCTCAGGGGTCGGTGGGCTGATCGTCTGGTACTCGATCGGCTACATGGCCGGCGATGAGGAGGAACGCCGGTTCTTCGCCTATATGTCCCTCTTTGTCTTCTCGATGCTGCTGCTCGTGCAGGCGGGCAACTTCCTGCTCCTGCTGGTCGGCTGGGGGCTCGTCGGGCTCGCGTCGTACCTCCTGATCGGGTTCTGGCACAAGCGGCCGGAGGCCGTGGGGGCCGCCAAGAAGGCGTTCGTCATGAACGCCATCGGCGATGCGACATTCGCGCTCGCGATCGTCCTGCTGATCTGGAGCACGGGCACGCTCGAGTTCACCAGCGTCTTTGCAGACGTTGACGGCCTCTCGGAGACGACGGTCAACCTCGTCGCTCTCGGTCTGCTCGGCGGCGCGGCCGCCAAGTCCGCCCAGATCCCCCTCCACACCTGGCTCCCGGACGCGATGGAGGGCCCGACCCCGGTCTCGGCACTGATCCACGCGGCAACAATGGTGACCGCCGGCGTCTACCTGTTGGTGCGGGCACACCCGATCTTCGAGGCGGCGCCCGACATCCAGAGCCTTGCGGCGATCCTCGGCGCGGTGACGCTCGTGGTCGCAGGTCTCGTCGCCCTCGTGCAGTGGGACATCAAGCGGGTCATCGCCTACTCGACGATGTCGCAGATCGGCTACATGTTCCTCGGCGCGGGGATCGGAGCCTACGGCTTCGCGATCTTCCACCTGATGACGCATGCCTTCTTCAAGGCGCTGCTCTTCCTTGCGGCCGGCGTCGTCATCCATCACCTTCACGACGAGCAGGACATCCGCCGGATGGGCGGCCTGAAGTCGGCGCTGCCCCGGACGCACGTCGCGTTCCTGATCGGCACCGTCGCGCTGGTCGGACTGCCGCCCTTCGCCGGATTCTGGTCGAAGGACGCGATCATCGCGTCGGCACTCGAACGCGGTGACGCGCTCGGCTGGACGCTCTTCGTCGCCAGCCTGGTTGGCGTCCTACTCACGGGTGCGTACTCCTTCCGGCTCTACTTCGCTGTGTTCCAGGGAAAGCCGCACGAGGCCGAAGCTCTCCATGCCCGGGCACGCGAAAGCCACGGCGAGGGACCGCGTTCAATGCTCCTGCCGGTTGGCATCCTGGCAATCCTCTCGGCCATCGGCGGGCTTCTCTCGATTCCCGGTGTCTGGCACCCGTTCACGCATTGGGTCGAGGAGACGGGCGAGCCGCTCGTCGAGGCGACGGCCAGGCAGGACTACCTGGTCAGCGCGATCTCGGTCGCGCTCGGAATCGTCGGACTCCTCTTCGCGCGCCGCGCGTTCCTGCGAGACCGCCAGCTGGTGACCGCGCCGACTGCATGGCGCCTTTTCGAGCACAAGTTCTACTTCGACGAGCTCTACGACGCGCTGTTCTATCGGCCGTCGACAGCGCTCTCGAACGCGCTGCGGCGCAGGGTCGAGGAGCCGGTCATCGAGCGTTCGCTCGACGAGATCGGCTCCGGAACGATCCTGGCGAGCGACGGCCTCGCCCGCGTCCAGAGCGGGCTCCTACGCACCTATGCGCTCGCAATCGCATTCTCGGTCTGCGTCCTCGTCGTGGTCTTCGTGGCGGTTCGCTAGGTGCTGACCACCGCGCTCATCCTGCTCCCCGTCGCCGCCGCGCTGGTCATCGCGATCCTGCCGTTGCCGCGGGAGCTGACGGCCGGGCTCGCCTTCCTCGCCGCCCTCATGGAGGTCGGGCTCTGGATCGTCACCGCCGCACGCTTCGACTTCGAAGAGGGCGGACTCCAGCTCGGGACGACCGAGGAGTGGGTCGAGAGCCTGGGGATCTCCTACTCGGTCGGGTTCTACGGCTTTTCGCTCTGGCTCACTGGCGTGGCCGTAGTCGTCTCGGCTGCGGCAATCGGCTACGCGCTCTGGGTCGGCCGTGACCGGCCGCGCGCGTACCACGCGCTCATGCTCTTCCTGACCGGCGCGGTGGTCGCGACCTTCGCTGCGCAGGACCTGCTCCTCTTCTACGTCTCCTTCGAGGCGATGCTCATCCCGCTGTACGTGCTGGTGGGGGTCTGGGGCGGCGCCCGTCGTCAGGCCGCGACGCTGACCTTCGTCGTCTACACGATGGCTGGCTCATTGCTGATGCTGGCGTCGGTCGTCGCCTTCGGCGTCACCCAGGACACGTTCAGCCTCCTCGACTCGGGGACGAGCGACAACACCTGGATCTTCCTCGGGTTCGCTGTCGCATTCGCGGTGAAGGCGCCGCTCTTCCCCTTCCACGGCTGGCTTCCGCTCACGTACCGCGAGGCGCCCCCCGAGGTCGCGGCGGTTCTCTCGGCGATCGTCTCGAAGACCGCCGTGTACGGGTTCCTGGTCATCGTGCTCGCGAAGTTCCCCGAGCCGGTCCGAGACTTCACGGGGCTCATCCTCGTGCTCGCAGGCGCCGGGCTGGTGTACGGCTCCCTGCTCGCGTTTCGTGCTCCCGACCTGCGCGGGATCGTCGCCTACTCCTCGCTCGCGCAGATGGGGCTCATCGTGCTCGGGCTCTTCGCGCTGAACGACCTCGGGCTCGACGGCGCCGTGCTGCTGTCGGTCGCCCACGCGCTGATCTCCGCAACGATGTTCCTGCTGGTTGGCATGGTCGAGCGCCGCTGCGGCAGCGGCGAGCTCGAGGTGCTCGGCGGCATGGCCCGTGGACGACCTGTCTTCGCCACGGTGCTCCTCGTCGCCGGCATGGTCGCGCTCGCGGTTCCGGGCTCCGTCACATTTGCCGGGGAGTTCCTGATCATGGCCGGGGTGTACGAGGAAGGCTGGGGCTACGCGGCGGTCGTGGCGCTCGGGATCGTGCTGGCTGCGATGTACGTGCTTCGGCTCATCTCGGCGGTGCTCCACGTGCGCCCGGGGAGGGCGGTGCACGACGAGGCGCTCGACCTCAGGCCGGGAGAGCTCGCACTCGTGCTCCCCCTCGTGGCGTGCCTGATCGCGCTGTCCGTCTGGCCCGCGCTCGTCAGCCAGAGCTCGTTCTCGGGCGACCGGCCCGCCCGCGTGATCTCAGAGGGGTTCAGATGATCGAGACCCCGAAAGTCGACTGGCTCGCGCTCTCGCCCGTCCTGGCGCTGCTCGGGGCCTCGGGCATCGCGCTGCTGGCGGCCGTGCTCGTACCGCCGTGGATGCGCAAGACCGTATCCGCCGTGTCCGTCTTCGCCGGGTTCGTCGTCGCGGCGGTCTTCGCCGGGATCGTGTTCGACGACACGCCGCAGCCGGAGATATTGCTCTCCGAGTCGATGGCCCGCGATCAATTGGGCGCGTTGGCGCAGCTCATCCTGGCGATCACGGGTGCGGCCGTCGTCTTCGCCGCCTGGTCGGAGCGGCGCCGTAGACACGACGCCGAGTACTACTCGCTGCTCGCGGCTGCAGGCGCCGGGATGATGTTCTTCGTCCAGGCGGAGAACCTGATGACGCTCTTCCTCGGCCTCGAGTGGTTCTCTCTCTGCCTCTACATCCTCGTCGCCATCGACACCGAGCGCGCGACCTCACTCGAGGCCGGGCTCAAGTATGTGATCGTCGGGGGGTTCGGCTCGGCGGTGCTGCTCTTCGGCTCCGCCCTGGTCTTCGGCGCGACCGGAGAGCTGGGCTTCGCGCAGATCGCCGCCGCGGAGGCAGGAGACGATGCCTTCCTCGTCACGGGCCTGGCGATGATCCTCGCGGGTCTCGCGTTCAAGGTCTCGGCAGCCCCGTTCCACATGTGGACGCCGGACGTGTACCAGGGTGCGCCGACCTCCGTGACCGCGTTCATGTCGGCGGCGACGAAGACCGCGGCGCTCGTCGTCACGATCCGCGTGCTGGTCACGGCGTTCCCGGACGAGAGCCAGATCTGGACGATCGCGGTGGCGGTGATCGCGTGCGTCTCTCTCGCATGGGGAAATCTTGCGGCGCTCGCCCAGCGTGACGTGAAGCGGATCCTGGCGTTCTCCTCGGTCTCACACGCGGGGTTCATGCTGATCGCGGTCGCGGCAGCGAGCGAGCGGGGCACCGAGGCGCTCCTCTACTACCTCGTCCCTTACTCGGCGATGTCGGTCGGCGCGTTCGCGGTCGTCGCCGCCCGTGAGCGCGAGCTCGACAAGCCGGTCACGCTCGAAGGGCTAGCGGGGCTCGGCTGGGAGCGGCCGTTCTACGGCGTCGCGTTGTGGATCTTCATGCTCGGCATGGCAGGCTTCCCGCTCACCGGCGGGTTCTTCGGGAAGCTGTTCGTGTTCTCGGCCGCGTACGAGGTGGGAGACTGGTGGCTCGTGCTCGCGGGTGTTGCCGCAACTGCGCTCTCGCTCGCCTACTACCTGAACATCGTCCGCTGGCTGTACATGCGCTCGGGCGCCGAGCTTCGTCTCGCGCCGGCCGGCGGGTCGCCACCGCGAGAGCTCGCACTCGGGGTGGCCGTGACGGCCGCGATCGTCGTGACCGTCGGCTCGTTCTTCGCCGCGCAGCCGATTCTCGACCTCGCCTCGGATGCCGCGAGCTCGCTGCCTTTCTGACTAGATTCTCGACATCGCAACCGAACTGACCTGGCTGGGGCACTCGGCTTTCCGCATCGATTCGCCGGGCGGCAGGCGCATCTACGTCGGCCCGTTCCTGAACGGAAACCCGAAGTGCCCGGAGAGCGAGCTCGAGCCCGAGCGCTGCGACCTGATCGCACTCACCCACGGTCACGACGACCATGTCGGCGACACCGTCGCCATCGCCCAGAAGTTCGACTGCCCCGTCATCGCCCAGGTCGAGCTGCGCGGCTGGCTCTCGCAGAACGGCCTCTCGACGGATGCATCCCAGGCGCTGAACAAGGGCGGCACGATCGAGGTCGCCGGGGTCAGGCTGACGCTGACGCACGCGAATCACTCCTCGAGCGTCTTCAGCGACGGGCAGTTCCTGTACACGGGCGAGTCCTGCGGGTACGTGCTCGGGCTCGAGGACGGCTTCAAGCTCTACTTCTCGGGCGACACGAACGTCTTCGGAGACCTGTCCCTGATCGGGCGCATCTACTCACCGGATGTCGCAGTCCTCCCGATCGGCGACCATTACACGATGGGCCCGCGCGAGGCAGCGGTCGCGATCGAGCTCCTCGGGGTGGTGCGCTGCGTGCCGTGCCACTACGGCACGTTCCCACTCCTGACCGGAACCCCCGAGGAGCTTCGCAAGCTCGTGGCAGACGGCATCGAGATCCTCTCGCCGGAGCCCGGGGA
>JACCUU010000044.1 GCA_013811645.1 Actinomycetota bacterium
TCGAGCTCGTCGATCTGGGCGTCGAGCGCGACGACGACATCGAGGAACGACGCAGCCACGTCGTCGACGAGGCGAAAGAGGAGCTCGCCGACGGACACCCCGCGCGCCGCCGCGAGCTCGAGTGGTGCGGGATCCCAGGGCGTCCCGGCCTCGGGCGTCTTGCGGACCGTGACGACGAGGTCGGGCGTAGCGACGACGTCCACTTCGCGGTAGACGATCCGGTCATCGTCCGGCAGGGGTTGACCGTCGAGAAAGACACCAAGCACGTATGCGCCGTGGCTCTCGAGGAGCGGCCGCGTGTGCTCGTTGCCTGACGGCGCCGTCAATGTCTCCAGCACGTCCGGATCGACTCCGGACGGAAGCGCTGCCAGCAGCTCCTCATGCGTGGGGTCGAGGAGGTCGATCCAGCGCGTGCTCATGACGGGCGAGCGTAGCGCCGCCTGCGGTCGGAACCGCTCGTTGCTACGCCGACGTGGCGGCGACTTCCGGGAGGTGCTGCTGCTCCTCCAAGAAGCGCTGGGCGTCGAGCGCGGCCATCGTGCCCGAGCCGGCGGCGGTGACCGCTTGGCGATAGGTGTGATCCTGCACGTCGCCCGCGGCGAAGACACCCGTGATGTTCGTACGCGTCGAGCCCGCCTCGGTGACGAGGTAGCCCTGCTCGTCGTGGTCGAGCCAGTCCAGGAAGAGCGCGGTGGTCGGGTCGTGGCCGATCGCGACGAAGACGCCGTCGGCCTCGAGGACGCGCATCTCGCCCGTTGCCGTGTCCTGGATTCGTACGCCTGTCACGTGCCCGTCGGCCTCTCCGAGAACCTCGTCGACAACGGCGTCGAGAACGAACTCGATCTTCTCGTTCTCGCGAGCGCGGTCGACCATGATCGGCGAGGCGCGGAACTCCGTGCGCCGATGCACGATGACGATCTTCCTGGCGAACCTGGTCAGGAAGGTCGCTTCCTCCATCGCGGAGTCCCCGCCGCCGACGACTACGACGACCTTGTCGCGGAAGAAGGCGCCGTCGCAGGTCGCGCAGTAGGAGACGCCACGTCCCTGGAGGATCTGCTCCGAGGGTAGTCCGATCTGTCGGGCACTCGCGCCCGTTGCGACGATCACGGCGCCAGCTCGATACTCCTCGTCTCCGACGTAGACCCGGAGCGGACGCTCGGAGAAGTCGACCCGGGTGACGTCGTCGGTGACGAACTCGGCGCCGAAGCGCTCCGCCTGGCGGCGGAAGTCGGCCATCATCGCCGGCCCGAGGATTCCGTCTGCGTACCCCGGATAGTTCTCGACATCGCTCGTGATCATCAGCTGACCGCCCCAGTTGAAGCCCTCGATCACGAGCGGCTCGAGATTCGCCCTGGCGGTGTAAAGGGCAGCCGTGTAGCCGGCGGGACCGCCACCGATGATGATCACGTCGCGAACGTCGCTCACAGGCACATCTCCATATCGAAAGGGTAGCCCTCTAACGCGGGCCTAGACATGAAAACGCCCTGACATCGCCCCGTGTTCCCCTGGCGCATCTCGCTCAGGCGGCGTCGTTGCCGGCAGCGACGATCTCGAGCGGAATCTCGGTCGGATCGACCAGCTCCGCCGCCGCCAGCGGGCGGGTCTGCCGCTGGATGGGCTGCAGCTCAGGGTGCTCGATGCCGGTGATCCCATGCTGCTCGAACCGGCGTGCCTGGACGAGCACCTGGCGCTCGAGTGAGCCGACCGTCTCGTTGTAGGCCTTCACGGCACCGTCGAGCGACTTGCCGAGGCGTCCGACATGTGCGCCCATGGTCGCGAGTCGCTTGTACAGCTCGCGTCCGAGCTCTGAGACCTCGTTGGCGCTCTCGGCGATGGTCTCCTGCTGCCAGCTCATGGCGACGGTACGAAGGAGGATCATCAGCGTGCTCGGCGAGGCGAGGATGACGTTCGAGCTCCACGCGTACTCCTGAAGCGTCGGATCGTGCTCGTGCGCTGCCCGCAAGTACGACTCGTCGGGTAGGAACATCACGACCAGATCGGGCGCCGGCTGGAACTGACGCCAGTAGCCTTTGGCCGACAGCTTGGTCACATGCTCGCGAACCTGGCGAGCGTGGTCGATCAGATGTCGCTCCCGCTCGTTGTCTTCGGAAGTCTCGAATGCGTCCAGGTAAGCGGCGAGCGGCGCCTTCGCGTCGACAACCACGTGCTTGCCGCCGGGAATGTTGACGACGAGATCCGGACGCAGGAGGCCGTCTTCGGTGGATCTCGTCACCTGAGAGACGTAGTCGCAGTGTTCGACCATCCCGGCGTACTCGACGACATTGCGCAGCTGTGCCTCACCCCAGCGTCCCCGCACGTGTGGCGTGCGCAGGGCGTTGGTCAGGCTTCCCGCGCGCTCGGAGAGCGTCGTCACCTGCGAGCGCAGCGCGCCGTACGCCTCCTGTCGGACCCGCTCGACGCTCTGGAGCTGCCGATCCATCTTCTCGAGGGAGCTCGTCAGTGGGCGGACATACCCGGAGAGGTGCGTATCGGCGAGCTCGAGGAACCGCGCGCTGTTCGCGTCGAGAGCCTCGGTGGAGAGCGTCTTCACGGCGGCCGCGAGGCGCTCGTCCAGCACGCTCCGCTCGGCGGTCAGCTCCGCACGAGTCCCGGCGAGCTCGCTCCGGAGCTCGATCACCTCGCTCACGCGCCGTCGGCGCTCGACGAGGGCTGGGCGCACGAGTACGAACACGCCGAGTGCGCCGGCAACGATCCCACCGAGGAGAGCCAGAACGACCATAAGGTCGACAAACGCTAGGGCGTCCACCGGACGGAGCGCGCAACGCAGACGCAACCGGGGCAGGAGGGTCTGATCAGACCCTCCTGCTACATTCGCCCGCGGCCATGGCCGACAAGCCCCGCGTCCGAGCGCCGAAGCAGCGCGCCACCCCGAGACCCGACGATTCCTCCCGGAACCGTCGTTTGCTCCTGTACGGCGTCGGCGCGCTGATCGCCCTCGCGGCCTTCGCGGCAGCCGTGTTCCTGGCCGGCTTCGGCGGAAACGACGCGAGCCCGGAGCAGGTGCGCGCCGATCTCGAGGCGGCGGGCTGCACGCTGCAGGCCGTGAAGGCACAGCCTGGGCAGCATTCGCTCGGGCCGGACGAAACGTCCGAGTGGAACACGGATCCGCCGACGAGCGGGCCTCACTTCGGCTTCGACGACGCCGGAAACCTCGGCACCGTGATCTGGGGCGCCTACGAGGAGCCGCTGCAGCTGGCGCGCGTGGTGCACAACCTCGAGCATGGCGGCATCCTGATCTTCTACGGCGACGAGGTTCCAGACGCTGTCGTGGCCGAGCTACGGGAGTTCTACGACTCTCATGAGCGCGGAACCTTGCTTGCTCCCTACCCGAATCT
>JACCUU010000198.1 GCA_013811645.1 Actinomycetota bacterium
GGTGAGCGCGAACGCGGAGGTATCCGTCGAGCGCTGCCCCATCTTGTCCAGGTGCTTTTCGATCTGCACGCCCGGGGTGTCCATCGGCACGATGAACGCCGACATGCCGCGGTGGCCCTTGCTCGGAGCGGTCTTCGCGAAGACGACGGTCCACGCGGCGTAGCGCGCGTTCGTGATGAACGTCTTCGAGCCGTTCAGAACGTACGAGTCACCCTGATTCACAGCGACTGTCTTCAACCGAGCCACGTCGGAGCCCGCGTCCGGCTCGCTCAGGCCGAACGAACAGAGGATCGGCTCTTCCAGGAGCGGCGGAAGCCACTGCTCCTTCTGCTCCTCGGTGCCGGCAATCAGGACGGGCGCCGCGCCGAGGCCGTTCGCGCCGATGGAGGTGCCGATCCCGGAGCAGCCGCGGTTCAACTCCTCTCCGACGAGCATGCCGTCGAAGGACGGGAGCCCGATACCGCCGAGCGACTCCGGCACGTGCAGGTTCATCAGGCCGAGCTCGTGCGCCTTCGCGATGACGTCGACGGGGTGGGTCGAATGCTCGTCGTACGCGGCTGCCTTCAGCCGGATCTCTTTGTCCGCGAACTCGCGTGCGAGCGCGCGGAGCTCGCGCTGCTCGGACGTGAGCTCGAACGAAACTCCGCCCGAGATGCCGGTCTCCACTGCGGGCATGACCTCTGCTCCTGTGTCGATTGACTAGTCAGTCAATGAGTGTAGGCGGCTGTGCCGCGTACGGTCAAGACGGGTCCGGGGTCTGACCCCTTCTCGTAGGATGTGCCGATGGCGACGACCACGACCCAGCCGGCAGCGCTCGATCCCCTCGACTATCTCGCGATCGACGTGCTCCTCGACGACGAGGAGAAAGCGATCCGCGACACGGTCAGGCAGTTCGTGCGCGAGCACGTCCTCCCCGATGTCGGCGACTGGTTCGAGAAGGGGATCTTTCCCCGAGAGCTCTTTCCCGAGCTCGCCAAGCTCGGTCTCTACGGCATGCACCTCGACGGCTATGGCCTGCCTGGTGCGAGCTCCGTCGCCTACGGCCTGACATGCATGGAGCTCGAGGCCGGAGACGCCGGGGTGCGGAGCGCCGTCTCCGTGCAAGGGTCGCTGGCGATGTTCCCGATCTGGCGCTTCGGCTCGGAAGAGCAGAAGGAGCGCTGGCTTCCGCCGATGCACCGCGGCGAGGTCATCGGCTGCTTCGGGCTGACCGAGCCGGACGCCGGCTCCGATCCCGGCTCGATGCGGACGCACGCGCGCCGGGACGGCTCGGACTGGATCCTGAACGGCGCGAAGATGTGGATCACGAATGGTTCCATCGCCGACATCGCCATTGTCTGGGCGAGAACGGATGACGGCGCGATCCGCGGCTTCATCGTCGAGAAGGACATGCCGGGGTTCTCGGCGCCCGAGATCCACAAGAAGCTCTCTCTGCGCGCATCCGTGACGTCGGAGCTCGTGCTGCAGGACGTACGCGTGCCGGACGAGAACGTGCTGCCCGAGGCGACGACGCTCCGCGGGCCGCTCTCCTGTTTGAACGAGGCACGCTTCGGCATCGTCTGGGGCGCGGTCGGCTCGGCGCGGGCGTGCTTCGAGTCCGCGCTCGAGTACTCGAAGGAGCGGATCGTCTTCGGTAAGCCGATCGCCGGCTACCAGCTCACCCAGCAGAAGCTCGCGGAGATGGCGCTCGAGCTGAACCGCGGCACCCTCGTCGCCCTCCATCTCGGCCGGATGAAGGACTCGGGGACGCTCCGGCCAGAGCACGTCAGCCTCGGGAAGATGGGCAACGTCCGCGGCGCGATGGAGGTCGCCCGCTCGGCGCGGACGATCCTCGGCGCGAACGGCGTCACGCTCGAGTACCCGGTCATCCGCCACGTGAACAACCTCGAGTCGGTGTTGACGTACGAGGGCACTCACGAAGTGCACACGCTGGTCGTCGGCCAGGCGTTGACCGGCGAGAACGCGTTCCGCTAGCGACCTGCGGACGGGCCGTGGTCGACCACGGCCCGTCCGGTACCGGCGTTACTTCACCGGCTGGAAGTAGTGCTTGTCGAGCCAGTGCGCGACGTCCTCGCCGATCTCGGCTCCTTGGACGTCCGGTGTGCGGAAGTGGATCCCCAGATAGATGCGCGCATCGATCGCGTCATCGAGCACGTCGGTAAAGCGCTCGTATTGGCGCGTCACGGTCACCG
>JACCUU010000214.1 GCA_013811645.1 Actinomycetota bacterium
CCCGACGATGTCGACAGATCCGCCGCCGATCTCCATTCCCGCGATCAGCGCGACGACTGTCAGGATCGCCGCGACCACCACCCAGCGCAGCACGGCTGCAAGCGCGTAGCCCACGACGATCCCACTCCTGTGCGGCGCCGCGAGCAGCAGCCGCTTCGCGAACCCGTTCTCGAAGTCGCGGGCGACGCCGAAGCCGGTGAAGACACCGCTGAAGGCAGCCGACTGCAGCAGGACGAAGACGAACTGGAAGGCCGTATAACCGGGGGGATAGTCGAAGCCCGGAATCTCGCGAAGCTGGGAGAGCCCGCCGGCGAAGGCGGTGAAGAAGAAGAGCGGGAAGAGCATCGTCGGAAGGAAGATCTGCGGGTTCGTGAGGGCGTTCTTCAGGGTTCGCCAGGCGACTCCCGACACGACGTTCCACCGCGCGCCCATCGGCTAGGTCCTCGTCATCCGCGTGCGGAGCGCGCGCGACGCGAGCGCGATCGAGATGACCCCGATCAGGATCGTGAAGCCGAACCCGAGCGCGAGCGCCTGGACGTTCCAGCCCTCGACGATCAGGCTGCGGACGAGCTCGATCATGTACGAGACCGGGTTCAACGTCGCAGCCGTCTGAAACCACTGAACGTCGATCAGATCGCGCGGCGTGTTCATCGAGGAGATGAAGAGGAAGACGAAGAGCACGGGGAAGAGGGCCTGGATCGCCTCGCCCGAGCCCGTCCTGAAGGCAAGCCAGGCGCCGAGGGCGCCGAATGCCAGGGAGACGATCGCCGCGTAGAAAAGCAGCACGGCGATCCCGGCCGGGCCTGACTCGAACTCCACACCGGATGCCAGGCCGACGACGAGATAGAAGATCGCCTGCACGACGCCGAGCACCACGACGCCGGAGATCTGGCCGAGGAGCAGGGCCCAGTCTCTGAGGGCGGTCAGCGAAAGCCGGTTGATGAACCCCGTCTGAATGTCGCGCGCGAGGTCAGTTCCTGCGTTCATCGTGGAGAAGAGCGCGCCCTGGATGAACGGCACGGCGAGCGCGAACGCGAGGAAGGAGTCGGTCGGGAAGCCCGGCAGCTCGGTCGAAGCCTGCAGGCCGGCGGCGTTCACTGTCATGAGCGCGATGGGGAAGACGATCGGCGGGATGAAGCTCGCCGGCTGCCGCGCCGTGCGGACGACGGAGCGGCGCGCGATCGCGCCGACCTGCGGCCACGAGCTACTCATGAACGCGGGTGACTGTCACCCTGCTTTCAACTGTCACCCTGCTGTCGACTCCTCGGCCGCGCCCTCGAGCGTCCGCCCCGTCTTCGCGAGAAACACGTCGTCGAGCGACGGCGCCCTGAGCTCGAGGTCGACGATGTCGACCCCGTTCGCGTCCACGGCGCGCACGATGTCGGTGAGCCCCAGGCCGTCCCGCAGCCGCACGGCGACATCCCGCGTCGTGGCGAGCGGCTCTCCGAACCGCGAGAGAAACTCGGCGATCTTGGGGCGATCCTTGTCGGTCCGGGGAATCGCATGCACACTCGGGCGGCCGATCTCGGCTTTCAGCTCAGCGGGGGTTCCCTCGGCGACGATCTTGCCCTGGTCGATGATCCCGACGCGGTCGGCGAGAACGTCGGCCTCCTCCAGATACTGCGTGGTCAGGAAGACCGTCACACCTTCCTCTCTGCGCAGGCGCGCGACCTCCTCCCAAAGAGCGGTCCGGCTCTGCGGATCGAGACCGGTCGTCGGCTCGTCGAGGAAGAGGATCCTCGGCATGTGCACGAGAGCGAGCGCGAGATCGAGTCGCCGCTTCATCCCGCCCGAGTAGCCGGACACCTTCCGGTCGCCTGCGTCCTCGAGGCCGACGCGAATCAGGAGCTCGTCGGCCTGAACCTTCCTGCGATCCTTGCGGACTCCCTGCAGTGTTGCCTGCAGCCGCAGGTGGTCGCGGCCGGTGAGCAGCGGGTCGAGCGCCGCTTCCTGCAACGCGACGCCGATCTGCGAGCGCACCTTCGGCCCCTCCTTGACCACGTCGTAGCCACCGACGCGCGCCGTTCCGGAGGTCGGCGGCAAGAGCGTCGTCAGGACATGGACGGTGGTCGACTTCCCGGCGCCGTTCGGCCCGAGAAAGCCGTAGATCTCGCCGGGGGCGACGGTGATGTGTATCCCGTCGACCGCGCGTGGGCCCTTCTTGTACTC
>JACCUU010000227.1 GCA_013811645.1 Actinomycetota bacterium
CCGGACTGCTTCCGCAGGGGACGATCGGAGTCGGTTGGGCGGCCCTACGTGAGCCTCCTCCCCCCGCCGCATCGCCCACGCTCGAACTGTTCGAGGTGAACGACGCGGTGTCGCATATCGCTGGGATCGCCGGTCCCGGGTCGCAGGCCGCGCGCCGCGAGGCGCTGGGCGGCCTCTTCGAACGAGCGACTGAGCATGAGCAACGCTTCCTGACCGGCCTGCTCCTGGGTGAGCTCAGGCAGGGGGCGCTCGAGGGCGTCATGGTCGAGGCGGTGGCGAAGGTGGCGGAGATTCCTGCCTCGGACGTCCGACGCGCGGTCATGGTCGCGGGCGAGCTCGGCCCGGTCGCTTCGGTCGCGCTCGCCGAGGGATCGGCGGGGCTGAACACGTTTCGGCTTACCGTCCTTCGCCCCGTTCAGCCGATGCTCGCTCAGACGGGCGACGATCTCGAGAGCGCGTTCGCGCGCATCTGTCCTGCCCGGATCGAATGGAAGCTGGACGGCGCGCGGCTGCAGGTGCACCGGCTCGGGGACGAGGTTCGCGGCTTTACGCGGAACCTCGCCGACATCAGCGATCGTATTCCTGAGATTGTCGAAGCGGTAAAAGCGCTCGAGGTCGAGGCGATCGTCCTGGACGGAGAGGCGATCGCCCTGGGACCGGACGAGCGGCCCCGTCCCTTCCAGGAGACGATGAGCCGGTTCGGGAGCAGGGTGAACGTCGCGGAGCTCCGCCAGGCGGTGCCGCTGTCACCGTTCTTCTTCGACTGTCTGCATCTGGACGGCGAGGATCTGATCGACCAGCCCGCCAATCGCCGCCTGGAGGCGCTGGAGCGTCGGCTTCCCGCTGCGCTGCGCGTGCCGAGCGCGGTGACCGACGATCCTGCCGAGGGGCAGCGATTTCTCTCGGATGCCCTCGCACGCGGTCACGAGGGGGTCATGGTCAAGTCGCTCGCTGCGCCGTACGAGGCCGGGCGGCGCGGAGCGGGGTGGCTCAAGGTCAAGGTCGCGCATACGCTCGATCTCGTCGTCCTCGCCGCGGAATGGGGACACGGCCGCCGCAGCGGAAAGCTCTCGAACCTCCATCTCGGAGCGCGCGATGCCGAAAGCGGCGGCTACGTCATGCTCGGAAAGACGTTCAAGGGAATGACGGATCAAATGCTCGCGTGGCAGACGGAACGCCTGCTCGGGCTCGAGACCCGCTCGGACGGGCATGTCGTCCACGTGCGCCCCGAGCTCGTCGTCGAGATCGCATTCGACGGTGTCCAGACGAGCTCGCGCTACCCCGGCGGCATGGCGCTCAGGTTCGCTCGAGTGAAGGGATACCGGGAGGACAAGCGACCGGACGAGGCGGACACCGTCGAGACCGTTCGCGCGATCCACGCAGGAGGCGCGACTGGAGCGATCGGAGCTACGTAGACTCGCGCGGGAACGCGATGCTCAGCTCTCACGGAAGGTCGAGATGACGCAGTACGGCACGCTTCGCACGTGGGCGGCGCTCCTCACGTTCTTCGGCGTTCTCAGCGTCTTCGCGGCGGCTGCGGGGACGGTCATCTGGGCGATCGAGGCGGACGGGCTGTGGCAGACGCTCGGGGTGATACTGATCGGAGGGCCGATCTCGATCTTCCTCGCCACGCTGCCGATCGCGGTCGCGCAGGCGCTCCGAGCGATTGCGGACGTCGGCGACACGGTGGCCGCGCGATAGGACGCTAGCTCCTGGTGGCCGAGCACGACCTCAACCCCGAGAGCGACAACCGGCCCTTCATCTTCGCGGTCGATCCCGATCCCCAGGCAATTCGACGGATCACGGGCGAGTTGCAGCGCTACCAGGCCGACTATCGGATCGTCTGCGGTCCCTCGCCGGAGGCGGCGCTCGCCCAGCTCGAGCGCATGCGTGACGACGGAGAGCAGGTTGCGATCGTCCTCGCCGCACGCGGAGACCAGGGGCTTCGTGGCGAGGAGCTGCTGGCGCGGGTCTACGACCTGCATCCCTACGCGAAACGCGGGCTCTTGATCCCGTGGGGTGGTTGGGCCGACGAGGAGACCGCCGAGGTCATCCGGCGGGCGATGACGCTCGGTCATATCGACTACTACGTCCTCAAGCCGTGGACGACGCCCGACGAGCTCTTCCATCGACTGGTCTCCGAGTTCCTCCAGGAGTGGAGACGCGCAACCGAGGGCAGACTCGAGCTCACCGTCGTCGCCGAGCCCTGGTCGAGCCGGGGGTACGAGATCCGGAATCTCCTGGCTCGAACCGGCGTTCCCCATGCGTTCTATGCGAACGACTCCGAGGAAGCCCGCGATCTTCTGCAGACGTGTGGCTTCGAGGTGTCGAACCGACCGGCGGTCGTCCTTCCCGACGACACGGTGCTCGACGATCCCTCCGACGAGGAGCTGGCGGAGCACGGCTACAAGGTCCGCACCGAGATCGACGACCCGGGCGAGCTCGACGTCGTGATCGTGGGGGCCGGACCCGCGGGACTGGCCGCGGCCGTCTACGCGTCGTCCGAGGGCCTGCGGGCACTCGTGGTCGACCACGCCTCGATCGGCGGACAGGCGAGATCGAGCGCTCGCATCCGCAACTATCTGGGCTTCCAGCGCGGATTGACCGGCCGCGAGCTCGCCACGCGCGCCTACCAGCAGGCCTGGATCTTCGGCACCGAGTTCCTCCTCATGCGCTCCGTAACCGAGGTCCGCGCGACGGAAGCCGGCCAACGGGTCACGATCGAGGGCAAGGTGATCGAGACCAGGAGCGTCGTTCTCGCGATGGGCGTGGCCTATCGTCGCCTCGGGGTCCCCGCGCTGGAGAAGCTCGAAGGGGCGGGAGTGTTCTACGGATCCTCGCCGTCGGACGCGCAGCAGTTCACCGGGGGGAACGTCTTCATCATCGGGGGTGCCAACTCGGCTGGACAGGCTGCGGTGCACCTCAGTCGTTACGCGGCGAACGTGACACTCGTCTGCCGCAGCTCTCCGCGCGCAATGTCCCAGTACCTGCTGGACGAGGTCACGGCGAAGGAGAACATCGAGATCAAGCCCTCGGCCCGGGTGGTGGACGGCGGCGGAGAGGCACGACTCGAGTGGCTTGCCGTCCAAGAGGGCTCGAGCGAGGCTGAGCGTGTTTCCGCCGACGCACTGTTCATTCTCATCGGCGCTCGGCCGAACACCGACTGGCTGCCGGCGGAGATCGCGCGCGACGACCACGGGTTCGTGCGCACGGGCGCAGGCGAGCACATGTTCGAGACCTCCCTGTCGGGCGTGTTCGCCGTCGGCGACGTCCGCAGTGGCTCGGTCAAGCGGGTTGCGTCAGCGGTGGGGGAGGGCTCGGTGGTGATCCAGCAGGTTCACCGCCACCTCGCGGGGCTTCGCGAGTCCGTACGGACGTGATCTAGCCGGCGAGGTCGTCGCAGGACTCGGCGTCCTCGAGTGCACTCTGGAGCTCTTCCTCCGGGTCGATTCGCCGGAGGGACTTCACCATGGTCATGAACGCCTTGTTCATCGAGGTCAGGCCTTCGGTGATGGAGACGACCGCCTTCGAGATCCCGGCCACTCCCGAGACGTTTTCGACCGCAGCCTCGATGGTGACGAGATCCGCTTCGGCCGCCGTCGCGAAGGTCTCGACGGCCCGACGCGCCTCCTCTCCCGACTCGATGTCCGGTGCACCGAGCGCCCGCAACTCAGCCGTGAAGGTCTCGGTTGCGGAGTCGATGTCCTCTCCGGCCTGCTGGAAGCTCTCCCGGGAGAGCGACTTGAAGTCGCGGAGCTGGTCGGTCGCCTGCTTCAGCTCGTTCGCCCAGTCGGTGATCGCGGCGCAGTAGCCCTCGGCCCAGTCTGCGGTCGATGTCGCCGACCCGGAGTCTCCGTCGTCCCCGCCGCACCCCACCGCCACGAGCGTGAGCACGAGCACCATCAGACACAGGACGATCCTCATCGCGCTCACGCTAGCGCGAACGGCGCGCGAGAGCGACCTGCACCGGCACGACCAGCCAGCAGACGAGCTCGCGTGCGCGCGCAAACCGCGTTCCACGCTCGCCCGTTGCCGCGAGCGAAACCCGGTCGCCGTATGCGGCCTCGAGCAGAACCGAAGCGCGTCGGCTGTGCCAGCCGGACGTGACGAGGACGACCTCGGAGACTCCGAGCTTCCGTGCGGCTGCGGCGGCCGCGCGCACGTTCCCGTACGTCGAGCGCGAGACGTCGTCCACGAGAACCTGGTGCAGGTCGCCGTTCCACGCCCCAGCCATGAGCTCGGCTTCCGAGATCGGCCTTCGGGGGCGTCGCCAGCCCGAGAGGAAGACCGTGTCACCAGGCAGCGCCTCCCGACCCGCTCGCACGAGTCGCGCGGCACAGACGCGGTGTAGCTCGTCCCCGCCGCGTCTGCTCGAGTAGCCGAGGACGGCGATGAGCCGAGCGCTGCCGAGCTTCGTCATCCGCGCCGGCGTCTCCAGAGCCCGTAGAGCAGGAGCGTGCCCGCGACAGTGAGCACGAGCTCGAAGGCACGGCGACCGCGCAACTTCGACTCTCCGCTCGCTCGTTCGCGCATGTCGACGGGGATCTCCAGGACGCGCAGCTTGGACTGCCGTAGACGCAGCAGCGACTCGACCTCGGGCGCGCCGCTGTCGTACGGCTCGGCGAGGATCGGCATGGCCTTCGCATTGACGGCGTACATCCCGCTCGTGGCGTCGTGGAACGGATGGCCGAGCGCGACCCGCATCGCGCGGCGGAGCACCGCTGTCCCGAAACGCCGGCTGGACGACGGCTCGTACCGGTATCGCTCGTAGCCTCGCCGACCGCGAAGCGCGAGCCGACCGCCACGTCGCACTCGTCGGTTCGGACGAGCTCGAGAAGTCGCCGAAGCTCAGGCACAGGATGCTGTCCATCCGCGTCGACTCGGCCTGCGAAGTCGTATCCGTGCTCGTGCGCGTAGCGGTAGCCCGCTGCGACGCCCTCGCGCAGGCCGCGGTTCTCCCCGAACGACAGCACCTCGGCGCCTTCCGTCCGGGCCACGAGGGCGGTGTCGTCGGTCGAGCCGTCGTCCACGACGAGCACGTCGACGCCGGGAAGCTCGGCGCGAAGCTCGGTGAGTACGGCCGGAAGGTTGTCCTCCTCGTTCAGCGCAGGGATGAAGACGATCGCGCGCGGCATCAGCATTCAGATGACGTTGTGCTCCGGCCTGAGTGTGCCCAGCACGAAACGCTCCGCCGCGAGGGGCGAGACGTCGACGAACGGCTCGCGGCCGAGAATCAGGTCGCGCACGATCTCCCCGACCGCCGGCGCCTGCATGAAACCGTGCCCGGAGAACCCGGTCGCGTAGAAGAAGCGCTCGAGCTCCGGCGCTTGCCCGACGAGCGCGTTGTGGTCGGGGGTGATCTCGTAGTAGCCCTTCCAGCCGTGTGCGAGGCCCATGTCGAGAAAGGATGGCGCGCGGCGAGCCGCCACCTCGGTGACATGCTCGAGCCAAGCGGGATCGGTTGGCGCCTCGAATCCGGGCGCCTGGTTCCGGTCGGACATGCCGATGAGCAGCCCTGGGCCTTCGCGATGGAAGTAGAAGCCGGTCGTGAAGTCGACGGTGAGCGGGATCGGGTCGGGGAGCGCTTCGACCGGGCTCGTGGTCACCACCTCCCGGAAGACGGGCTCGACAGGAAGCTCGACCCCTGCGGTGCTCGCGAACGCGGGCGACCAGACGCCCGCCGCGCAGACGACGGTGTCGGTTTCGATCGTCCCCTGGTCGGTGACGACGCCTTGCACGTCGCCGCCGTCCAGCGTGACTCCAGTCGCGGTGCATCCTGTCACCACGTTCGCGCCGTGCCCGCGAGCCCCCGCCGCATAGCCCTGTGCGACCGCCTCGGGGCTGGCGTGCCCGTCCAGGGGGCAGAACGTCGCCCCGAGCACGCCCTCCAGTCCCGCGAGAGGTGAGAGCTTCCCGGCCTCCGCGACTTCGACCAGGCGACTCGGGACGCCGAGCTTGTTCTGCAGCGCGACGCTTCGCTCGAAGACGGTCAGGTCCTCGGGCCGGTCGAGCAGGAACAGGTAGCCGACCTGCCTGAAGTCGATCTCCCAGCCCGGGCGCTCGGCGAAGCGTGTGAAGGCCTCGACAGCTCTGAGCCCGATCGCGATGTTCAGGGGATCCGAGAACTGGGTTCGGACTCCTCCCGCCGCCCGGCTCGTCGATCCCGACGAGAGCGCGTCGCGCTCGAGCAGGGCGACGCCGATCCCCGCCTCGGCGAGGTGGAAGGCGATGCTCGTCCCGACGGCGCCACCGCCGACGACCACCACATCTGCCTTGTCGGGGAACGCGCTCACCGGCGGACGAGATTCCGGAG
>JACCUU010000245.1 GCA_013811645.1 Actinomycetota bacterium
CCTGGAGAGGTGTCCGAGCGGCCTAAGGAGCGCGACTGGAAATCGCGTACGTGCCGAAAGGTGCGTCGCGGGTTCAAATCCCGCCCTCTCCGTTTGTGAGCACGAACGATCGTGTGGTCGTTCTCGGTGCCGGATCGAGCGGCGAGCACTTCGTCGGCGCCCTGCGTCGTCTCGATCCGGACATGGAGATCCTCGTCGTTGAAAAGGAGCTCGCAGGTGGGGAGTGCTCCTACTACGCCTGCGTCCCGACCAAGACTCTCCTCCGATCGGGCGAAGTCCTCGCAGCCGCGCGCGTCGCGCCCGGCGCCGCGGAGGCGATCACCGGCTCGCTCGACGCCGAGCGCGTGTTCTGGTGGCGGGATCAGGTGACCGACGGCCGTGACGACTCGTGGCATGCCGACTGGATCGCCGAGCAGGGCGCCGAGCTCGTTCGCGGCGAGGGGCGCGTGCTCCGCAAAGGAGTCATTGCCGTCGGCGCGCGAGAGATCGAATACGGCAGCCTCGTCGTCGCGACCGGCTCGTCACCGTCCGTGCCTCCGGTGGACGGCCTGGACGAGGTCGAGTTCTGGACGAACCGCGACGCCGTCTGGGCGAACGCCGTGCCCCGGAGCCTCGTCGTCCTCGGCGGAGGACCCGTCGGCGCGGAGCTCGCCCAGTTCTTCCACCGGCTGGGCTCTCGCGTGACGATCCTCGAGAGTCACGATCGGCTGCTCGCTCGGCTGGATCCCGTCGTCGGAACGCTGCTTGGTGAGCGTTTCGAGGAGGAGGGCATCGATGTCCGAGTCGACGTGCAGGCCGAGCGAGTCAATGCGGCCGACGGTGAGATACGGGTGGAGCTCGCCTCTGGCGACGTCGTCGAGGCCGAGAAGCTCCTCGTCGCGACGGGACGACGCGCGAACGTCGAAGACCTGGGTCTCGAGCAGCTCGGGGTCACGATCACGAAGAAGGGCATTGCCGTCGACGAGCGGATGCGCGCGGCCGACGATGTTTGGGCGATCGGCGATCCGAGCGGCGTGGCGTTGCTCACGCACGTCGGGAAGTACCAGGCGCGGGTGGCAGCGGCGAACATCGTCGGCCTCGACTGCGTCGCGGACTACCGGGCGATTCCGGCGGCCGTGTTCACCGATCCTCAGGTTGCCTCCGTGGGAACGATGGAAGGCGACGGTCTGGTCACCTCCGAGTTTCGGATCGAAGGCGGACGGCTCTCGACCTACGAGCGCCCGAAGCGATCGGGTGTCCTGAAGCTTGCTGCCGATCCCGACGAACGGGTCGTCGTCGGCGCCGTAGCGGTGGGCCCTGAGGCAGGTGAGTGGATCGGCCAGCTCACGCTCGCGGTTCGCGCCCGGATCTCCGTCGATGTCCTCCTCGACACGATCCAGCCGTACCCCACCTTCTCGGAGGCGATCTTCAGCGGGCTGCAGAAGCTCGAGGATCAGCTCGCGCTCTGAGAAAGTGACGGAGGGGGAGGGATTTGAACCCTCGAGAGGCTTGCACCCCTAACGGTTTTCGAGACCGCCCCGTTCGACCGCTCCGGCACCCCTCCGAGCCGACAGCGTAACCGCCTCGATGCGCGGCGGCTCGTGGTCTTCGCAAAGCGTCCGATATCGTGAGCGACTGCCCGGAGAAGTGGCCGAGTGGCTGAAGGCGGCGCCCTGCTAAGGCGTTAGGTGGGGAAAACCCTGCCTCGAGGGTTCGAATCCCTCCTTCTCCGCCTCGTTCTTCGCCAACCGCTCGCTCGGCTCAGTCGTGGATGCGAGCGATCAGGTCCTCGCGCTTCAGAACCTTGACCTCGATGCCGCCAAGGCGGACGTCGTAGCCCGCGTCACGCGGGTACAGCACCTTGTCGCCCGCCTCCACTCCCGTCGCGTCGCTGCCGACCGCGGTGACGATCCCGGTTCGGCAGGGTGCGGTCTCCGTAGCGGATGCGGGGAGGATGAGCCCGGCGCGCGTCTCCGTCTCGTCCGACACGGGCTGGACGACGACGAACTCGTCGAGCGGCTCGAGCGTGACGTCGATGCTGCGGGATTCCTCGATCACGGCCCAACGATAGTCGAGCGGAGCGTCAGGCTCGAGCCTGACCCTCGAGTCCTACAGCCGCCCCGCGTCGACGATGCGCTGCAGGAACTGTTGCGTACGAGGCTCTCTCGGTGCCTCGAAGATCTGATCCGGGGCCCCCTGCTCCAGGATCACGCCTGCGTCGAGGAAGCAGACCCGGTGGGCGACGTCGCGGGCGAAGCTCATCTCGTGCGTGGCGATCAGCATCGTCATTCCCTCGGTCGCGAGCTCGCGCACGACCTCGAGAACCTCGGCCACGAGCTCGGGATCGAGCGCGCTCGTGACCTCGTCTAGCAGGAGCAGCCAGGGCCGCATCGCCAGCGCGCGGACGATGGCGACGCGCTGCTGCTGCCCGCCCGAGAGCCTGTCGGGGTATTCGTCGCGCTTGTCTGCCAGGCCAAAGCGGCCAAGGAGCTCTGTCGCCCGCCCGGTCGCCTCTGCCTTCCCGAGACGAAGCGCCTTGCGCGGCCCGAGCGTGACGTTCTCGAGCACGGACATGTGCGGGAAGAGATTGAACGCCTGGAACACGATCCCGATCCCGCTACGGACGCGATCGACGTTGACTCGGGCCGCCGTGATGTCGTCGCCGTGCAACACGATGCGACCCGCGTCGATCGGCTCGAGCAGGTTGATGCAGCGGAGAAGCGTCGACTTGCCCGAACCGGACGCGCCGATGAGGCATACCACCTCGTGCTCGGCCAGCTCGAGATCGATTCCACGTAGCACCTCGAGCTTGCCGAATGACTTGTGCAGGCCCTCAATTGCGAGCGCGGAGGTGCTCACGTCGGCACCCCGCCGGCTTGCCGTCGTCGCCGGTCGCGCGCGATGAGCCAGTCGGTGAAGCGGGCGAGCGGGATCGTGATCGCGACAAAGAGCGTTGCGGCGACGAGGTAGTGCGTGCCGTTGAAGTCCGCGGCCTCGTTGATTCCAGCCTGATTGAGAACCTCGACGACGCCGAGGACACTCACGAGCGCCGTGTCCTTCTGGAGACCGATGAAGTCGTTGAGAAGGGGCGGTATGACCCGGCGTACGGCCTGCGGGAGCACCACGTGACGCAGGGACTGGAAACGTGACAGGCCGAGCGAGCGAGCGGCAGCGTCCTGGCTCGGATGCACGGACTCGATGCCCGCTCGGTAGACCTCGGACACGTATGCGGTGTAGACGAGGACGAGCGAGACCGTCGCCCAGAAGATCTCCGAGTCCGGGACGCCTTCGAGCTGGAGAGCCGGCATCCCCACCCCGAGCATGAGAATGACGAGGATCGTCGGCACGCCTCGGAAGAGGTCCGTGTAGACGATCGCGAGCGCCCGCACGGGAACGAAGACCGGGCCGGGAAGGCTCCGCAGGACGGCGAGACCCAGCGCTGTCACGAGGACGACCGCCTCCGCGATCAGGAAGATCTTGACGTTGATCAGGAACGCTTCGGCGATCTCGGGGAAGGACTCGCGGTAGAGACTCCAGTCGAAGAAGTACGCCTTGAACCGGTCCCAGCCGGGCGATCGCGTGACGAGAAACGCGAGTGCGCCGAAGAAGACGAGCGTGCTCGCCACGGCAATCGCCACGCCCCGCCCCGAGCCGGAGCGGGGAGCTGCGGTACTCAGGATCCGTGAGCGGCGGTCGCCGTCCAGTGCTTACCTGATGACGGGCGCGCCGGCGGCCCGCGAGAGCCAGCGGGTCTGTGTTTCCTTGATGGTTCCGTTGGCCCAGAGCCGGTTGAGCGCTCGGTTGACGCAGCGCCTGAGCGAGTTGCCCTGCTCAAAAACCATTCCGAACCGCTCCCTTCCACCGCGGTTCGGAAACTGGCCCACGATGACGCCGTCCTCCACCTGCACTGCGGTTACGAAGAATGCGGTCGGGAGGTCGACGACGATGCCGTCGATCTGGCCGTTTTTCAGCGCTTGCACCGCAAGGTCGTTGGAGCGATATGCAAGTGGTCGCGACGAGGGGCGGATGTGGTCGACGATGTACTGGTAGCTCGTCGTCCCGAGCTGCGCACCGAGTCGGTAAGGCCGAAGAGCGCTGCGCGTCCGCGCCCGCGCGATCGCGGTTCCCTCACGTCCTACGAGAGCCTGGTTCACGAAGTAGTACGCGTTGGAGAAGTCGACGACCTTGTCTCGCGCGGGCGTGTACGAAACCTGCGCCATGTAGAAGTCGAAGTCCTTGTCTCCGGGACGGTACGACTGAGCGAACGGGACATGCCTCCAGTCCACCTGGCGCTTGCTGAAGCCAAGCTGCCTCGCGACCGCGTAGGCGACGGCGGACTCGTAGCCCTGGCCTGAGTACGGATTCGAGATCTTCCACGGCTTCCGCGTCTCACCGCCGCCCCACCAGGGCGGAAACGCCGGATTGTCCGTGCCGAGAGTTAGTCGCCCGACCTCGAGCAAATTGAGATTGGCCTTCGTGCAGGCGCCGGCCTGGAACTCCGTATCCCGGCTGCCCGTTGCGGTTGCGGCGACCGCGAGGGCGAGCGCGACAAGGGCGAGACCGACGAGAACGCTGCGCATCGAATTCCACTCCTCCTAGTCCGGGGGAAAGCCGCGGCGAGCGTACCAACCCACGTTGGGGTCAGGCTTCAGCCTGACCCCTGCGAGGTCGATCGTCGTCTAGCGTGACGCCTGTGGCCAGTCCCTTCGTCGAGCTCGAGGTAGGAGAGCGGGTCGTCAAGGTGACGAACCCGGACAAGATCCTCTTCCCGAAGGCCAAGAAGACCAAGCGCGACCTCGTGGACTACTACCTCGCGGTCGGAGACGGCATCGTGCGTGCGCTCTACGAGCGGCCGACGCAGCTCCGCCGCTTCCCGGACGGGATCGACGGCGAGCAGATCTATCAAAAGCGCGTGCCGGAGAAGCGCCCCGAGTGGGTCGAAGCGGTGCGCGTCACGTTCCCGTCGGGCCGGCATGCGGACGAGCTCTGCGTCACCGAGCTTGCGCAGGTGGTCTGGGCCGCGAACCTCGCCGTCGTCGACTTCCATCCCTGGCCATCACGCCGACGCGATACCGAGCATCCGGACGAGCTCCGTATCGACATCGACCCGCAGCCGGGGACGACGTTCAAGGACGCGAAGCGGGTCGGCGCGCTGGTGCGTGAGGTTCTCGACGAGATCGGCTACGTCGGCTGGCCGAAGACTTCGGGTAACCGCGGGATCCACGTCTTCTGTCGGATCGAGCCGAACTGGGAGTTCCCGGTGGTGCGCCGAGCAGCGCTCGCGTTCGCGCGCGAGGTCGAGCGGCGTCTCCCGAAGAAGGTCACGACCGCCTGGTGGAAGGAGGAGCGAGGCCGTCGGGTCTTCATCGACTTCAACCAGAACGCCCGCGATCGGACAGTTGCGTCGGCCTACTCGGTACGGGCCCGGCCGGACGCGGCGGTCTCGGCCCCCGTCACCTGGGACGAGCTGCCGGACGTCGAAACCGAAGACTTCACGATGACGACGATGCCCGACCGCTTCGTTCAGATCGGAGACATCCATGCGGGGATGGACGATGCAGTTTGCGACCTCCGCGTCCTCCTCGAATGGGTGGAGCGAGAGGAGAAGGAAGGGCTGGGAGAGGCTCCGTACCCGCCGAACTTCCCGAAGATGCCGGGCGAGCCGGCGCGGGTGCAACCGTCGCGGGCTCGAAAACCGGCTGAAACCGAGTGAACGCCGTCAGCCTCGACCTCTCGGACGCCGAGGTCGCGACGGCGCTGCTCGAGCTCCAGCGCCGGGCTTACGAGGTCGAGGCGGCGCTGATCGGGTCGCGCGACATCCCGCCGCTGACAGAG
>JACCUU010000257.1 GCA_013811645.1 Actinomycetota bacterium
CGGGTGACGTGCTCTCGCATGATCGCGGCCTCGCCCGGCTCGAGCGGACCGGCCTTCGTCAGGATCGAGTCCGGGATGCCGATCTTCCCGACATCATGGAACAGCGCGGCCGTGCCGAGCGTTCCCAACTGCTTCGCGGACAGCGACAGCTCGCGGCCGATCGCAGCGCCACCCTACGCACTCGCTGCGAATGACCCGCCGTGTACGGATCGCGAGCCTCGACTGCGGCGTTAAGGGTCTCGACGGTCTCGAGCAGGCTCTCCTCGAGACGCAAAGAGGACTCGCTGAGATCCCGGGAGCGACCCATGAGGACGTCGTTCTGCCGTGACAGACGGGTGGCAGCGCCCCGGACGAGCACGACGAGGGCGAGCCACAGAATGGCGAATACGAGCCCGACGACCACCCACACGGTGCGGGTCGCACTCGCGATGCTGGCGTCGAGCGCGCTCGGCTCGAGGAAGACCTGCGCCACGCCGACGGACCGTCCCTTTCGGGGGCCGAGTGGAGCCCACACGACGACGGCGCGCTCCGACCGCTGCTTTCCTCCCCTCCTCACCGCGACGTCCCTGACGGCAGCGTGAGCCTCTCCGCTCCGCATCGTCGCCATGACGTCCGGGGAGCGCACCGCACGCCGGCCGGCGGGCGTCGAGAGCACGTGTCGACCCTGCCGCGACCAGACGGTGAGCTTCACGAGCTCGTCCGCCGAGGCGACCGTCCGCGCGAGTCGCTGCCTCGCTCGGCGGTTTGCGACGATGCGTCTCCCTCGAACGAGCGTCGGTGAGAGCACGGAGTCCGAGTAGAGCGCGACATCACGAGCGCTGTCTTCGAGCACTTGCCCCCGAAAGTTGTCGGCGAGCACAGACGACAGCACGAATGCGCCAACCCCGAGGATGGCAGCGGATGCGAGAACGAAGGTCCAGAGCAATGTCAACGATCTCGTCAACCCAGCCGAGCGATACGCCCTAGACGCCATGCACGTTGTATCGGCAGCCGGAGCGTCATATTTGAGCGCGTAGACTCGGCCTCCGTGGATCTCGACGTCGTCTTCCTCGGGACGTCCGGGTCCACTCCGACGGCCCAGCGTGCCCTGTCCGCGACGCTGGTCCGCCGAGGGGGAAACCGGCTGCTCTTCGACTGCGCAGAGGGAACCCAGCGCCAGCTCCTGCGCTGCGATGTCGGCCTGGTCGAGTTGGAGGAGATCTTCCTCACGCACTTTCATGCCGACCACTATCTGGGGCTGCCGGGGATGCTCAAGACCTACTCGCTCCGGGGCCGGAAGCTCCCACTCACGATGTACGGGCCGCGGGGCCTGCGCGAGCTCCTCGGCAACCTTCGCCGCATCTTCGGGCGGCTCTCGTATCCCTTCGAGGCCGTCGAGCTCGAGCCCGGTGAACAGCTCGAGCGGGACGGATACCGGCTGGAGACCTTCGCCGTCACCCACGGCGTGTCGGCGGTTGGGTACGCGCTCGTGGAATCCGCGCGGCCGGGTCGCTTCGACGTCGAGACGGCCGACCGGCTCGGTGTCCCGGACGGGCCTGCCCGTGGCCTGCTCCAGCGCGGGGAGTCGGTGACACTGGCCGACGGGAAGGAGGTGACAGCGGACGAGGTGGTTGGCCCGGCTCGAGACGGTCGCAAGCTCGTTCTGACCGGAGACACCGCTCCCGCGGCGTCCGTGGTCGAGGCCGCCACCGGCGCCGATGTCCTGATCCACGAGGCGACATTTCTCGCCGGCGAGCGGGACCGAGCTCGTGAGACCCAGCACTCCACCGCAGGCGAGGCCGCGCTCGCCGCCCGGGAGGCGGGCGTCAAGCTCCTCGCCTTGACCCACGTGTCGACCCGCTACTTCGGACACGAGGTGGTCGACGAGGCGCGG
This sequence comes from Actinomycetota bacterium, assembly GCA_013811645.1. Classification (GTDB taxonomy): domain Bacteria; phylum Actinomycetota; class Thermoleophilia; order Gaiellales; family Gaiellaceae; genus GMQP-bins7. The sequence goes on from JACCUU010000257.1 coordinate 1,874, forward strand.
GAGCTCTTCCCGGAGACGGTCGTGCCTCGGGACTTCGACGTGATCGAGATTCCGTTTCCCGAAAGAGGTCTCCCAGGGCTCGTCCGCGCGGGAGCGCGTTCCTCCAGGGCCCGCGTAGGGTCCCCGGAGGCGTGACGAGGCTCGTGCGGTGGCGGTCGC
>JACCUU010000003.1 GCA_013811645.1 Actinomycetota bacterium
GCGATCGGGGGCCGCTCGCCGCTCCTCGAAGTGACGAGCAGACAGGTCGATGCGCTCGCGGAGGAACTCGGCGACGACTACCGCTGCTATCTGGGTATGCGCCACTGGGCGCCGTGGATCGAGGACGTCGTCGGCCAGATGATCGAGGACGACGTGACACAGGCCGTCGGCATCGTGCTCGCTCCGCAGTTCAGCGCGCTTTCGGTCGCGAAGTACCAGCAGCGGGTCGCGGACGGGCTCGATCTGTATCGCGGAAGCATTGCGTTCCGGCACGTGTCGAGCTACCACGATGCCCCGGGCTTGATCGACGCCTTCGCAGATCGAGTGGCCGAGGGGCTCTCGCGCTGGTCGGAAGACGATCGCAGCCGCGTCCATGTCGTCTTCACGGCGCACAGCCTCCCCGAGCGCCTGCTCGCGAACGGCGACCCCTACGGCGTGCAATGCCAGGAGACCGCGCGGCTCGTGGCCGAGCGGTCCGGGCTTGGCGACGGTAGCTGGTCTTGGAGCTACCAGTCCGCCGGGCGCACGCCTGAGCCGTGGGTGGGCCCCGATCTCGGCGACCACTTGGCAGAGATCGCCGCGGGCGGCATTCGTGACGTCGTCGTCGTCCCGGTGGGATTCGTCTCGGATCACGTCGAGATCCTGTTCGACATCGACATCCGGGCTCGCGCCCGGGCCGACGAGCTCGGGATGCGGCTCGAGCGCCCGCCCGCGCTGAACGACGATCCGGTGTTCATCGGCGCGCTCGCCGAGCTCGTGCGGGGTCGCGCCGCGTGAAGATCGTCGTCGTGGGAGGAGGGCTCGCCGGGCTCGCCGCCGCGCACAAGCTCGAGTCGCTACTGCCCGAGTCCGAGATCACCCTGACCGAGCGGTCGGACCGGGTGGGCGGAGTGCTGCTCACAGAACGGATAGACGGCTTCCTGATCGAAGGCGGGCCGGACAGCTTCCTCTCGCGCAAGGAGCGGGGCGTTGGGCTTTGCGAGGAGCTGGGGATCGCCGGCGAGCTGGTGGGGCGGAAGCCCGAGAACGCTCGAAGCTATGTGCGCCATGGATCGGAGCTCCATCAACTTCCCGAAGGCCTCACAGGCATGATCCCGACCGACCTCGACGCGCTGGCCGAGAGCACGCTGCTCTCCCGGGCGGGCCGCGAGCGTCTCGCAGCCGAGGTCGACCTTCCACCAGAGCCGCCCGGAGCCGACGAGTCGATCGCGTCCTTCGTCACGCGCCGGCTCGGGGCCGAGGCGTACGAGCGACTCGTCGAGCCACTCATGACGGGCATCTACTGCGGTGACGGGGCCCAGCTCTCGCTGCAGGCGACCTTCCCCAACCTGCGCGTGCTCGAGCTCGAGCACGGCAGCGTTATCCGCGGCCTCAGCGCGCAATCCGCGGCGAGTGCGAGCTCGTACGCACCTTTTGTCACGCTGGCGTCGGGAATGCAGACCCTGGCCGTCCGGCTTGCCAGGCGTCTTCGGCGGACCCGCGTGCTGACCGGTCGGGTTGCTCTGGGCGTGCGGGGCGGCGATCTCGGCTACGAGGTCGAGCTGGACGAGGGCGAACGACTCCATGCCGACGGCGTCGTGGTCGCCGTTCCTGGATTCACAGCCGCAGAGCTCCTCGCAGATCTCGATCTCGAACTGGCAGCCGTCCACGCAGAGATTCCGTACGCGTCCTCGGCTGTCGTCACGCTCGCGTACCGGGAGGGAGACGTCGCACATTCGCTGGACGGCTACGGCTACGTCGTTCCGCGAGCTGCGGGGTCGGACGTTCTCGCCTGCAGCTGGAGCTCGAGCAAGTGGGAAGGCCGCGCTCCTGGCAGCTCGGTGCTGATCCGGGTCTACGCCGGCCGTTTCGGCGAGCGGGACGTCAGCCTCGACGCCGACGACGAGCTCGTCGAGCTCGCCCGGAACGAGCTCCGGGTGCTCGAGATCGAGGCGGAGCCTTCCCTGTCTCGCGTCCAGCGCTGGCCACGCGGGATGCCGCAGTACGTCCTCGGCCATCCCGAGCGCCTCGAGCGGATCGACGCCGCGCTCGCCGGTCATCCCGGGCTCGCGCTTGCCGGAGCTGCCTATCGGGGTGTCGGCATCCCCGACTGCATTCACTCCGGCGAGGAGGCTGCGCGCTCGCTCGCCGAGTCGCTCGCGCGTGTCCCCGGATGACGCGCGAGACCTCCGAGCGGCTCTTCGCCGAGGCTCTCGAACTGATGCCCGGTGGCGTCTCGTCGCCGGTGCGTGCGTTCCGCGCGGTCGGCGGCGACCCGCTCTTCGTCGAGCGCGGCGAGGGCGCGTACCTGATCGACGTCGACGGGAACCGCTACCTCGACTACGTCCTCTCCTGGGGGCCGCTGATCCTCGGGCATGCGCATCCGCGGGTCGTTGCCGCCCTCGAGGAAGCAGTGCGCCGGGGGACGAGCTACGGGGCGCCGAGCCCGCTCGAGCTCGAGCTCGCCCGTCTCATCCGCGACTCCATGCCGAGCATCGAGCTCGTGCGCTTCGTGAGCTCGGGCACCGAGGCGACGATGAGCGCGCTCCGGGTGGCCCGCGCGTTCACCGAGCGCTCGAAGATCGTCAAGTTCACGGGTTGCTACCACGGTCATGCCGATCTTCTGCTCGTGCAAGCCGGCTCAGGGGTTGCGACCCTGGGCCTTCCTGACTCGCCGGGGGTGACTCCGGGCGCCGTCGCGGACACGCTGACTGCGCCGTACAACGACCTCGAGGCCGTCGAGCGTCTCTTCGCCGATCACGCGGGCGAGATCGCCGCGGTCATCGTCGAGCCGGTCGCGGGGAACATGGGTCTCGTCGCTCCTGCCGAGCGATTCCTGCAGGGGCTGCGGGCGCTGACCGAAGCCGACGGCGCGCTCCTCGTCTTCGACGAGGTGATGACCGGTTTCCGCGTGCACCCCGGCGGGGCGCAGGCGCTGTACGAGACCACCCCGGATCTGACGACGCTCGGCAAGGTGATCGGCGGCGGGCTTCCGGTCGGCGCGTACGGCGGCCGACGCGAGATCATGGAGTTGGTGGCGCCATCCGGCCCCGTGTACCAGGCGGGGACGCTGTCGGGCAACCCACTGGCCATGACGGCCGGGATCGAGACGTTGCGGGCGATCGCGGAGCCCGGAGTGTGGGAGAAGATCGTCCGCGCCGGAGAGCGGCTCGGCGGCGGTCTCGGCGAAGCAGCGACCGCGACCGGAGTCGCCGCGCAGCCCACTCAGGTGGGGACGATGTTGGGGCTGTTCTTCGCCGAGTCGCCGATCCGGAGCTGGGAAGACGCCAAGCTGGCCGATACCGAGCGTTTTGCCGCGTTCCATGGCGCGATGCTCGACCGCGGCGTCTACCTCGCGCCCTCGCAGTTCGAGGCGTGGTTCCTCTCGACCGCGCATGGCGACGACGAGATCGACGCGACGATCCGCGCGGCTCGCGAGGCCTTCGCCTCACTCGACCGCGGGAGTCAGGCTTCAGCCTGACCCCCGGTTTTCGATGTTCGAGATCCCAAGACGAGGTCAGGCTGAAGCCTGACCCCAGTGCTCGCCCGCGGCCCTCTACCCTAGGCGCCGGTGAAGGTGCTCATCGTCACGCTCTACTTCCCGCCCGCGGGGGGCGGCGGCGTGCAGCGGCCGCTGAAGCTCGCGCAATACCTGCCCGCGCTCGGGATCGAGACCCACGTGCTCGCGCCCGACGACCCGAAGTGGGTGCATCGGGATCCCGACCTCCGAGTCCCGACCCAGGCCTGGATACACCGGGTCCGCTACGTCGGGCCGAGGGCGCGCAAGCCGACCGAGGAGCTAGCCGCCTCCGAGGGTCTCGGGCGGATGCTCTTGCAGGCGCAGGTCACCGCCCGCCGGCTGCTCCTGCCCGACGCGAGCGTGACCTGGAA
>JACCUU010000259.1 GCA_013811645.1 Actinomycetota bacterium
GATTGAAGTCGACGTCCTCGCCCATGGGGTGGTGGCCCATGTGCTCGACGCCTCCCACGAGTACGACGTCCGCGGCGCCCATCGCGATCTCGCCGGCGCCACTCGTGGTGGCGGTCAGCGCGCCCGCACACATGCGATCGACGGCGAACCCGGGAACGGACTTGGGAAGACCTGCGAGCAGCGCGACGTCTCGGCCGAGCGTGAGGCCCTGGTCTCCGACCTGGGCGGTCGCTGCGAAGACGACGTCGTCGATCCGATCCTCGGGGAGGCTCGGGTTGCGACGAAGCAGCTCGCGGACGACCTTGACAGCCATGTCGTCGGCGCGCGTCTTCCAGAAGTAGCCGTCCTTGCCCGCGCGGCCGAACGCCGTGCGGACTCCATCGACGTAGACCACCTCTCTCAGCGTGCGAGCCATCGCAGGAGACGATACTTCGCGGGTGATGAGCGACTGGGAAGAACGCGCCGCACGTGCGATCGAGCGCCACGACGACGGGGCGGCGCGTCTGCCCGAGGACGGAGACGAGCGGCAGCGGCAGCTCACGCGCATGGGAAACGCGGCCTGGGCGGCAGGGCTCTCGCTGCTCATGTCCGGCCGCGATGAGGAGGCACGAGCCTGGCTTCTGCGGGCGGCCGAGCGCTATCGCGAGAGCTGGCCGAATGCTCCTGCGGGAAGCTGGGGAAGGCCGATCGGGGCGATGAAGTCACGTCTCATCCCAGGTGACCGGGAGGGTGCGCTCGAGGACGCGAGCTGGGCGTTGGAGGCTGGCGCGGCGGAGTCCGAGAGCCCGATCGGGCGCTATGCAGCGGCTCTCGCCTACTTCGTGCGCGGCGAGGACGGGAAAGCGGCCGAGCTGACGAAGACTCTCGAGGGTCCCGACGAGTTTCCAGCCACCGTTGCCGAGACGCTCGTCGCGCTGGCGGCTGGTGATGCGCGTCGCTACGGAGAAGCGATCCGGGCGTTGCTCGCGGACTTTGAGAGCCGGCACGAATACCTCGAAGACATCGCGGTCGCGGACACGGTGCTCGCACTTCAAGTGCTCGGCGGTTCACGTGGCCTCGCGATCCCGCTCGCGTCGCCTCTCCTGCCGGAGTGAGCGAGAATCCCGCGATGGAGCCCGAGACCCGCTATGCCCGGAGCGGCGATGTCAGCATCGCCTACCAGGTCACAGGCGAGGGGCCGTTCGACATTGTCCTCGTGCCTCCTTCCGTTTCTCACGTCGAGCTTGCCTGGCAGGTTCCCGCATTCAGGGCGATGTTCGAGCGGCTCGAGTCCTTCTCGCGGCTGATCCACTTCGACAAGCGCGGCACGGGCATGTCGGACCGGGTCACCGGCGTGCCGACGCTCGAGACGCGCATGGACGACCTCCGCGCCCTCATGGATGCGGTCGGTTCCGAACGGGCTGCCGTCATGGGCTGGTCCGAGGGTTGTGCCATGGGCGCCCTGTTCGCGGCGACGTACCCCGAGCGGGTCTGGGCGCTCGTCCTCTACGGTGGGAAGGCGAGGAGCCTCCGAGCGCCGGACTACCCCTGGGGCTCGACTGAAGCGGAGGCCCTGCGAGCGGTCGCGGAGGGGAGAGCCCGGGGGGAGGAGTCGGGATATGCCGAGCAGACAGCCCGGTCGGGATCGCCCGACGCAACCGAGGAGGAGATCCGAGCCTTGGTGACCTACTTCCGCTACGGCGCCAGCCCAGGAGCGCAAGAGGCTCTCAGCCGGATGAACATGCTGATCGACGTCCGCCACGCGCTGGCTGCGATCCGCGTCCCCACTCTCGTCCTCCACCATGTCGAAGACACGTGGGTTCAAGTGGAGCGGGGCCGCGACTTGGCCGAGCGGATCCCCGGGGCGACCTACGTCGAGCTGCCGGGCAAGGGCCACATTCCGGCGGTAGCCGAGGTCGGGCCGGTGCTGGACGAGACGGAGCGCTTCCTTCGCGGGGCCCGGACAGCAGGCGGCTGGGAGGGGGGCGAGCCTGATCGCGTCCTCGCGACGGTGCTCTTCACGGACATCGTGGGCTCGACGGCTAAG
>JACCUU010000230.1 GCA_013811645.1 Actinomycetota bacterium
GTGAAGAAGCCGATCTACCGAAAGGAGCAGTGAGTGCCCGCAGCCGAAAGCTATCCCGACGATCTCAGGTACCACTCCGAGCACGACTGGGCCCGCGTCGACGGCGACGAGGCGGTGCTAGGAGTCACCTGGTTCGCGCAGGACGCGCTCGGCGAGCTGGTGCACTACGAGGCGCCGGAGGTGGGCTCGACGGTTAGGAAGGATCAACCGTGCGGCGAGGTGGAGTCGGTGAAGGCCGTCTCCGATGTCGTCGCGCCGCTCTCGGGCGAAGTGCTCGAGATCAACCAGAAGGCCGTCGACGAGCCCGAGATCGTTAACGAGGATCCGTACGGCGACGGCTGGCTGATCCGCATCCGCATGTCGGAGTCCTCCGAGGTCGACTCGCTGATGGATCCCGAGGCGTACCGCGCGCACGTCGCCGACCAGTGAACGTCGCTCGCCTTCGGCTCCCTCCGTTCGTGGGGGAAACCATGTTTCCGCACGTCTTTTCGCGACGGGAATTCGCGCGAGCGAGTTCCCGTCTTGCGAGAATCGAGCGTGCCCCCTTCTTCCCTGAGATCGGCGGGGAACCGGCCGGTTCCCCCAAACCCCTTCCACACACTGCTCGGCCCGAGACCGACCAGTGAGCTACCTCTCACTCACGGACGCCGACCGCGAGGAGATGCTCGCGGCGATCGGCGTGTCGAACGTCGAGGAGCTCTTCGAGCAGGTGCCCGCCGGCGTGCGTCTCGACCGCGAGCTCGACGTGCCACCGGCGTTGGGCGAGGCAGAGCTCGTCCGTCACATCGAGGAGCTCGCCGCCCGAAACGTCCACACCGGCGCCGAGCTCTCGTTCCTGGGGGCCGGGATCTACGACCACTATGTCCCCTCGGTAGTCGACGTCATCCTTTCGCGCGGGGAGTTCCTGACCGCGTACACGCCGTACCAGCCGGAGATGAGCCAGGGCGTGCTGCAGGCGATCTTCGAGTACCAGACCGTCATCTGCGAGCTGACCGGGATGGACGTATCCAATGCGTCCGGCTACGACGGCATGACGGTCGCCGCAGACGCCTGCTTCGTCGCCAAGCACGCGGTTCCCGACCGCAAGAAGATCGTTCTCGCGGAGACGCTCAATCCACAGGTTCGCCAGGTCGTGAAGACGTATGCGCCCGGGTTCGGGCTCGAGGTCGTCGAGGTCCCACAAAGAGGAGGGACGACCGACCCGGCGAGCTTGGGCGCCGCGGCGGAGGACGCAGCCGCAGTGCTGTTCCAGCAACCGAACTTCCTCGGCTGCCTCGAGCCCGCGCCGGAGCTCGCGGAGGCGGCAAACGAAGCCGGCGCTCTCGCGATCGCCCACGTCGACCCGATGTCGCTCGGAGTGCTCGAGGCCCCGGGAGCGTACGGCTGCGACATGGCGATCGGCGAGGGTCAGAGCGCGGGTAACTGGCCGTCCTACGGCGGCCCGCACTACGGTTTCCTGGCGGCGCGGAAGGACTTCATCCGCCGGATGCCCGGTCGTATCGTCGGCGAGACAGTCGACCTCGACGGAAAGCGGGCATTCGTCCTCACGCTCCAGACGCGCGAGCAGCACATCCGCCGCGAGAAGGCGACGTCGAACATCACCACGAATCAGACGCTGCTCGCGCTCGTCGGTCTGGCGACGCTGTCCTGGCTCGGGCCGCAGGGGCTGCGCGAGGTGGGGGAGACGTGTCTCTCGTTGGCGCAGTACGCACGCGAGCGGTTGCCGCTCGAGCCCGCGTTCGATGCTCCCGCGTTCAAAGAGGTCGCTTTCAGGACGCCGATCCCCGCGCGTGAGGCGATCAAGCGAGCGCGCGAGCGCGGCGTGCATCCGGGATACGCGCTCGGTCGCGACTACGAGGGCATGGACGACGTCCTTTTGGTCGCGCTCACCGAGAAACGCAGCGTCGAAGACGTCGACCGGCTGGCCGAGGTCCTCGAAGAGGTGTGCTCATGACGAAGGAACACGGCAGCGCCTGGCCCGACGCGCCGCTCATCTTCGAGCGCTCGCGCGCCGGGCGTCGGGCCGGACGCCCGCCGCGTCCGGATCTTCCTGTTCCCGAGCTGCCGAGCGCTGTGCGACGGGTAACGCCGCCACGCCTGCCGGAGGTCTCCGAGCCCGAGCTCGTCCGGCACTTCACGACGCTGGCCGACCGCACTTTCGGCGTCGACACCGGCTTCTACCCGCTCGGCTCCTGCACGATGAAGCACAACCCACGGGTGCACGAGCGACTCGCGGGACTTCCCGGCTTCCGCGACCTCCATCCTCATCAGGAGGACGAAGGCGCGCAGGGCGCTCTCGAGCTGATGTGGCAATTACAGAGCATGCTCGCCGAGATCGCCGGGCTCCCCGCGGTGACGCTGCAGCCCGCGGCCGGCTCGCAAGGGGAGCTGACCGGGCTCATGCTCATGCGTGCGTACTTCGCCGATCGTGGGGAGGAGCGAGACACGATCATCACCGCCGACACGGCCCACGGCACCAACCCTGCGAGCGTGACCATGGCCGGGTACAAGCTCGAGCGGGTCGAGACCGACGCGCGCGGGAATCTCGACCTCGATGACCTTCGCGGGAAGGTGAACGAGCGCACCGCCGGGCTCATGCTGACCAACCCCTCGACGCTCGGGCTCTTCGACGAGGGCATCGAGGACGTGGCCGCGATCTTCCACGACGCGGGCGCACTCCTCTACTACGACGGCGCCAACCTGAACGCGGTCGTCGGGATCTCGCGACCCGGCGACATGGGCTTCGACATCGTCCACTACAACCTGCACAAGACCTTCTCGCAGCCGCACGGCGGGGGTGGACCCGGTGGAGGGCCGGTCGCGGTGCGAGAGCGTCTCGAGCCTTTTCTTCCGGTTCCTCGGGTTGTTCAGGACGGTGACGTGTACCGGCTCGACTCCGATCACCCGAAGACGATCGGGCGCGTGCGCGGATTTGCGGGGCCGTTCGGGGTGTTCGTTCGCTCCTACGCTTTCATGCGGGCCTACGGGCCGGGGCTCCGCGAGATGTCAGAGGTCGCGGTGCTGAATGCGAACTACCTGCTAGCTCGGCTGAAGGATGTCTACGACCTCCCGTACGACCGCCTGTGCATGCACGAGTTCGTGCTCTCAGCACGGAACCTCAAGCGAGCGCACGGGATCACCGCGCTCGACGTCGCGAAACGGCTGATGGACTACGGGATCCACCCGCCCACGATCTACTTCCCGCTGGTCGTCTCCGAGGCGTTGATGATCGAGCCGACCGAGACAGAGCCGAAGGAGCGCCTCGACGAGTTCGTCGAGGCGATGCGCAAGCTCGCCGAGGAGGCTGCGGAGTCCCCGGAGCTCCTGAAGGAGGCGCCGCGGGTGAGACCGGTCAGGCGATTGGACGAGGTGCGCGCGGCGAAGCAGCCGGTGCTGCGCTACCACTTCGACGAGCATCCCGCGCTCGTCGGCTGACCCAGGCGCTGGCCGAAAGAGACATGTCAAAGGGTCTGACCCTGGGCGTGTCTCC
>JACCUU010000290.1 GCA_013811645.1 Actinomycetota bacterium
TCGCTCGTCGGGGACGAGGCTCGATGGGTCGGAGGAGTGGCCGGCCGCTCCGCATTCGTTGTCGTGTGGAGAACTCGAGACTCGAGCGTTTATGCGGTACGTGGCGCAAGTTCGGAGGCGACCACTTACTTGGGTCTCGGAACGCAGGTCGCGCCTGGCGAAGACGCTCGGGTCGTCTGGATTCGGAGCTTCGCAGGCGGCTCCGGCTCGACCGTTTCCATGCAAATCGAAGATCGACCATACCTCCGGAGGGTCGCTCGGGTTGGTCGTTGGACGCACACGGGTAATCAACCCGCGAACGGGCGCGAGGGCTTTTTAAAGTCCCGGTTGGGAATCCTGGCCATCGTCGGTAAGCGGGTCTTGCTGAGAGGGCCAGGTGGTGAGCGATTCACGTTGGTGAACGCATCGAGCGGTTTCAAACGGCGTCTGCCGTGGCCGAGCGTGCTGCGCGGGCTGGACGGGCCCGCGGCCGACCCACGCGGTCGCTACATAGCCTCGCCTTCGCCGACCCCGCATGGGGTGTCCGGCAAGGCAGGCAGTCGACGTCTGGCTTCTCGACACGAAGATGGGAACCCTGAAGCAGTTGCAGGGCATGCCCGCGTTCGTGGAGCTCAAGCGCACGAGCATCGCTTGGACGCACGACGGGCGGCTCGTGCTGCTCGCACAGGCGGATGAGCGGAAGGTGGTCGGTATGTGGCGTCCGGGAACAGGTGGCTTGGCGCCGAAGGCGGTGGACTTTCCTGATCGCACGGCCGGTAGCGACTCGTTCGCCCCGATCTCCTAATCGTCTATCGGGATCGCGCATGCACCCACTCGACGCGCGTCGAGCCGACGAGGCCGTCGCTCTCGAGCTGGAAGAGGCACGGATCGTTGCCGGTACCGGAGCGAAGTGACGGAATCGAGCCGGTCCACCTCCCGCCCGGCTGCGGCTGAACCGTGAGCCATGGGAGTCCGTTAACCGTGATCCGGACCGGAAGCCCATCCTTTCCGAGTAAGAGCAGGTCGAGAGCTCCAGGACCGCAGTCGTAAACGACCACGGTCGCGCTCCTGAAGTCGCCGACGGGTGAGAACCCGGCGCGACGCGAGACGAATCGCAGGGGCTCGTCGACCCGCCAGAGAGCGTAGCCGGGCGCGAGCTCCGTGGGCGGCGTGGAGACCAGCTGCTCGCCGCGGGGCACGAGCGTCGTCGGCACGACGACGTGTGGCCCCGACACTTCCGTGCCCCACCCGTCCACGACCGTGCCGTCTCGTCCGATCGTGACCACGGGTTGCGGCAACGCCTGGGCGGGCACGCCGTCGATTCGCACCGCGCGGCGAACCGAGTCGTTCCAGAAGATCGTGCGCGCGATCGAGGTCGAAGAGTGCTCTCCGGTATCGACGACGAGCACATCCGACGCGCGCGACCGGTCGATCCAGTCGAGGTCGCCCGTGACCGCGCGGGTCCGCTCGACTGCCGACAGCCGATCGATCTCCCTCGCCCCGAACGCGGAGAGCGCGACCAGCCCGATTGCGACGGCAGCCGCGCTCCAGGGCAGGAACCGGTCGGGAAGCGCGAGGAAGATGATCCCGAGAACGAGCCCGAACGCGAGCAGCCCGAGGCGAAACGCGGTGTCTCCGCGCTCGGCCAGTTCGCCGAACGGCACGACCGCCATCACATCGTCAGCCGAGATGACGGTCACGAACCGGCCTGCCGGAAGCGTGACGAGGGCGGCGATCGAGCTCGCGACGACGAGTGTTGCGATCAGCCGTGGACGCGGAGCGCCGCGCGAGATCCAGACGCAAAGGCCGAGCAGGAGTGGGGGCAAGGCAGTGATGAGATAACGGCGGCTCACGTGATCGAGATGTCCCGCGGCGAACGTCGAGACCTGGACGACGAGCAGAACGACGTACGCCGTGGCGACTGCGAGAAACGCGCGAACCGGGAGGTCGGTTTCTCCTTTCCGGGCCGCGTCGACCGCGAGCGTCGCAGTGGCGAGCAGCGGAAGCCCGAGCACCATGAGGTAGAGCGCAGCGGTGTGCCAGACGATCTGGGCGA